>NZ_AJWE01000141.1:0-354 GCF_000281145.1 Rhizobium sp. CF142
GAAAGAGGCGGTGCGCACGGTGATGACCTTCTTGGCGTCGGTCGCCTGCACCGTCTGGATCGCATTGCCGGCATAGATCGGGCGCTTGAAGGTGTCGGGCGAAACCACGTCGATGATTTCAGAGACCTGGGCGGCGTCGAGGAGTGCTGCGACACGCGGCATGACGTTCTTGCCGGTGGAGGTGGCCGCGGCGACGATCGTGTCGTAGCTGCCTGCCAGCGAGACGATCAGGTCGGCGAGCGGCTCGGCGAGATTGTTGGCGAGCTCGTCGCTTTCGGCGAGCAGTACCTTGGAGACGCCGGAAAGCTTGGCAGCCGCGTCGGCGGCGGCCTTTGCGCCCTTGCCGGCGACGAG
>NZ_AJWE01000142.1:0-58113 GCF_000281145.1 Rhizobium sp. CF142
CGCCAGCCGCTGCCGGCTACGGGCCGTTGCATGTCGGCACCGATATTGGCGGCTCTGTGCGCCTGCCTGCAGGCTGGACGGGCGTCTTCGGCTTCAAGCCGAGCCATGGGCGCATTCCGGTCGACCCCTATTATGTCGGGCGGTGTGCGGGACCGATGACCCGCACCGTGGAGGATGCCGCCTATTCAATGGCGACCCTTTCCCGCCCCGACTGGCGCGACGGTACCAGCCTGCCGCCGAATGATTTCGACTGGCTGGATCTCGATATCGATCTCAGCGGTATGCGGATCGGGCTGATGCTCGATGCCGGCTGCGGTCTTGCCGTCGATGAGGATGTGAGGATAGCGGTCGAAGAGGCCGCGAAGCTCTTCGAGAAGGCGGGAGCGACGATTGTTTCAGCCGCACCAGTGCTGACGCGTGCCATGCTGGATGGGCTCGACACTTTCTGGCGCTCGCGTTTCTGGGGCGACATTGCCGGGCTCAGCGAAGAGGGCCGCGAGAGTATTCTGCCCTATATCTATGAATGGGCGAAGGGCGGAGCCGATATCAGCGGCGTGGATGCCGTCAAGGGTTTCAACCAGACAATCGAGATGCGCAAGACCTGCGGCCGGCTTTTCACCGAGGTCGATGCGGTGTTGTCACCGACCAATCCGATCGTCTCCTATCCGGCCGAATGGCCCTCTCCGACCAACGATCCGAAGCTGCCCTTCGAGCATATCGCCTTCACGGTGCCGTGGAACATGTCGGAGCAGCCGGCGTCGTCCATCAATTGCGGCTTCTCGAAGGGCATGCCGATCGGCCTGCAGATCGTCGGGCCGCGCTTCGACGACATGCGCGTGCTCAGGCTTTCGAAAGCCTTCGAAAACTGGACGGGCGGCGTGAAAGACTGGCCAAAGCCGCCGACTGCCTAGAGCGATTACGCAATTTTAGAACGGCCGGCGATAGCCGGTCGGCTGCTCATAGAGCCAGCCGATGCGCTCGACGGCGGCCTCGAAATTCTCGCGCGCAACGGTCATCGTGTGGCCGTTGGCATGGATGATGGTTTCGGGATCTTCGAAGACAGCAACATGCCCCTTCCAGAAGACCAGATCGCCGCGGCGCACATCCGGGCGTTCGATCGGCTCGCCGAGATCAGCCGCCTGCATGTCGGTATCCCGCGGCGCGCTTCTGCCGGTCATGAGCAGCGCAAGCTGCACGAGGCCGGAGCAATCGATACCGAGGCCCGAGCGGCCGCCCCAGAGATAGGGCGTTTCCAGAAAGCGGGCGGCGATATCGACATAATCCTGGCCGTCCAAGGCACCCAGCGGCAGCAGGTGTTTGGCGAAGATCGCAGTGCCGTCATCGAGGACCAGATAGCGATTGCCGCGCGCTTCCGCTTCGCCGGCAATATGGACGCGGCTACCCATGGAGAGCACTGACTTATAGGGTTTACGCAGTTCCGGTTCGGGATAGAGGAAGGTGCGCTGCGGAACGACGATGTGGGTCGGGGCCGTGGCTGCTTCTGCAATTGCGTCCTCGGGCAGGTAGCCGACATAGCCGTCGGATGCGGCTTTGACCCAGCACCAGCCGTTGGCGCGATCGAATATCGTGACATCCTCGCCATAGAGCAGTTCCGTGTCGATGCCGCGGGCAAAGTCCGGCTGGGGCCGCAAGGCAACGACCGGGACGCAGACGCGGGCCGGCGTGCCGTTCACAAAGCGCGTCGCTTCGACCTTGCCCTCAAGGCCGGCTTCCGCGAGATCCGGGCGATAAGCGTGGAGGCGGCGGTCGAGCATCGTCATGGTATTCCTTTCAGATGGCCTTTCAGCCGGGGGCCTTTCAGACCTGAAGCTTGCGGCCCTGCTCGCGCACGAGATCGCCGAGCTTTTCGAGATAGAGCGCACCGCCGACGGTGCGCTTGATGATGACGTTACGCCGGTCGGCATCGTCGCGAACGCGGTCGACGAGGCCCATTTCCCCCATCGTATCCAGCGCCCGGGTGATGACCGGCTTCGTCACGTTCAGCGTAGCAGCCAGTCCGCGCACGGTATGCGGCGGCGGCACCAGATAGATATGCAGCAGGATCGCCATCTGGCGCAACGTCAAATCTCTGTTGTCGTGACGGACTTGGTTGAGCGCCACACTGTGCCAGAGGCCCAGCGCCTGCGAGGCGGTCAGTTCGATCGGCACGGCCCCTCCGGAAATCGTTACGCTAACGTTTCATTTTCCGGCAGTTACAGCGCGCAAGCAAGAGGCGGCACAAAATGCCGCCTCACAAGGTGAATAAAATTTTAACGATTGGCTCAGCGAAGGCTTTTGCTTTCACATGTCGTTATCGCCAAACCGCTGCACACTTTTGCGCGACATACTTTGGCGGCTCAGCGGACGTTGTGGCGGATATGGTGGTAAAGCGCACGGATGGCCTGCGCCTCGCCGCCTCCCGGCGAATGCGCGCGCTCGTTCGGCGCCCAGCCGTAGATATCGAAATGCGCCCAGCTTTTCGCCTTGCTGACGAAGCGCTTCAGGAAGAGTGCCGCGGTGATCGCACCGGCCATGCCGCCCGCCGGAGCATTGGTGATATCGGCAAACTTGGTGCGGATGTCCTTCTCGTAGCCGGCGTAAAGCGGCAGCCGCCAGAGCGGATCGTCCGTCTCGAGGCTTGCTTCCGTCAGGTCGTGAGCGAGGATCGCATCATCGGTGAAGAAGGGCGGCAGATCGGGGCCGAGGGCAACGCGAGCGGCACCCGTCAGGGTCGCCATGTCGATCAGCAGATCGGGTTCTTCCTCGTCGGCATAGGCGAGCGCATCGGCCAGAATCAGGCGACCTTCGGCATCGGTATTGTCGATCTGGACCGTCAGACCCTTGCGGCTCTTGTAGATGTCGCCGGGGCGGAAGGCATTCGACGAGATGGAATTCTCGACGACCGGGATGATGACGCGCAGATCCACCTTCACCTTGGCATCCATGATCATGAGCGCGAGGCCCATGACGTTTGCCGCGCCGCCCATGTCCTTCTTCATCAAGAGCATGGAGGAAGCCGGTTTGATGTCGAGGCCACCCGTATCGAAGCAGACGCCCTTGCCGACCAGCGTCACCTTGCGGTGGCCCTTCTTGCCCCAGCGCAGTTCCAGCAGGCGCGGCGCATCGGCGCTGGCGCGGCCGACAGTGTGAACGAGCGGGAAGTTCTCCTTGAGCAGGTCGTCACCGATGATGACCGACATCTCCGCCTTGTAATGGGCGGCAAGGCCGCGGAAGGCAGCTTCGAGCTGCTCCGGACCCATGTCGTTGGTCGGCGTATTGATGAGGTCGCGGGCGAGGAAGACACCGGCGAGCTGGCGCTTGATCTCATTGCCGTCGGCATCGCGCGGGATCATCAGCGTCGCAGCCGGGGATTTTTCAGATTTGTAACGGTCGAAACGGTAGCTGCCGAGGCCGAAACCGAGTGCCAGGCGGTTGGCCGTCAGCGGCGCAGTCTCGACATGCCAGTCGCCGGCCGGAAGTGCACGGGCGAGCTTGCCGGTTATAAAAGGCTGTTCCGACGGATTGGTGCCGAGGCCGAAGAGCGCGCCGCCGAGGTGACCCTCGGCGGTGGGGATCAGCAGCAGCGAGCCGCTTTCCGCCTTATAGCCGGCCTTGCCGGCCCAATCGAGCGCGATCGGATCGATCGTGCCGGTTTCGATATGGGCGGGCGTGACGGCGAAGATGGGCAGCGTCGACCCGCCCTTGGTGTTGAAAGGCGTGGGTCTTTCGATGAACTGGAAGGGGGCCATGATTGTCCTTAGCGGCGGGGCAGAATCATTTCTTAACTGTATGTTAGGGTTAACAGACTATTGCTGGAGCGAAGATTGCGTCAAACCTTTCCCTGTTCCGTTTCGAGGTCAGGCGCCGATTTATTCAGGAACGCGCAATGCCCTTCTCGGCCTCTACCCCTTTTAAGAAGCGTGTTTTTCAGGGAACCGTGGCTCTTCTCGCCATGCTCGCCCTCGGCGGCTGCTCGACAACATCAAAGGATCGGATGACAACCGGTTCGATCCCAAAACTCGACAGGCCAGTCGAGCAGATGGATGCCAACGAATTGCGGGCCGCCATCGACCGCGTCGGCCAAGCCTATGAGAAGAACCCGCGCGATCCCGTCAACGGCGTAAACTACGCCAATCTGTTGCGCATGAACGGACGCGACGCTCAAGCGCTTGCCGTCATGCAGCAGGTTGCCATCGCCAATCCCGCTGACCGCAACGTGCTTGCCGCCTATGGCAAGGCGCAGGCCGCCGCGGGGCAGCTTCAGCAGGCGCTGGATACGATCGGCAGGGCACAGACACCCGATCGGCCCGACTGGCGGCTGATCTCGGCGGAAGGCGCGATCCTCGATCAGATGGGCAAGCCAAGCGACGCGCGCCAGCGCTACCGCGATGCGCTCGATATTCAGCCAAATGAGCCATCGATCCTTTCCAACCTCGGCATGTCCTATCTTCTGACGGGCGATCTGCGCACGGCGGAAACCTATCTTCGCTCGGCGGCAGGCCAGCCTTCCGCCGACAGTCGCGTGCGCCAGAACCTTGCCCTCGTCGTCGGCCTACAGGGCAGATTCCCCGAGGCAGAGCAGATTGCGCGGCGCGAGCTTTCGTCGCAGCAGGCCGATGCGAATGTCGCCTATCTCCGCGGCATGCTTTCCCAGCAGAATTCCTGGCAGAAGCTCGCGGCAAAAGACACGACGTCGCCTGCTGCCGCCAACACCAACTGACCTATTTGCTGCTCAGTCCCGAGAGGATGAGACGCAGGCCGAGGCCGGCCATGACAGCGCCTGCCGCCCTGTCGATCCAGACCTTGGCGGCGATATAGAGCTTTCGCGGATGATGGGCCGAGAAGGCGAATGCCACAATCGCATACCATCCCGCCTCCACCAGGAAGACGCCCACCGGCAGTGCCAGCAAAAGCTCCGCCGGCACGGTTTTGGGCAGCAGTGCTGCAAAGATGCTGGCGTAGACGACGATCGTCTTCGGATTGCTCAACTGCGTCAGCAGAGCGGCCGTAAAACTGCGTGCCGGCATGCTTTTGCCGGCGACATCGCCCGACAATACAAGCGGCTCGCTCGCTCCCTTCCAGATCGCGAAGGCGATGTACAGCAGGTAGGCCCCGCCAGCGATCTTCAACACCAGATAGAGCCACTCGAATTGTGAAAGCAGCGCCGTCAAACCGGCAAGCGCAAGGATAGCGAAGGTCACGCCGCCGATACCCATGCCGAGTGCAGCGGCAAGCCCGTCAAAGCGGGAACGGGAAATGGCAATGCGCGAGACGACGACGAAACTCGGACCGGGACTCATGGCGCCGATCATCAAAGCGCTGATGATGCTAATAAAGATGCCCAGAGAGGACATGGCAAAACTCCATTTTTCACGCAATTCCGGACTCAAAACCGCTGTATAGTTTTGCCGGTATTGCTCACGTGATCAAGGGTTGCCGAGGCGGGCGGCGCGAAGTTCCGCGCTTACCGATGGGTCGCCATCCGTTTCGCCAGTCACGCGGAAAAGCAGGTCGTCGGATCTCTTGACGGCGATAAGCGTCAGAACCGGTCGGCAACCTGGATGCCGGCAGGACCAAGGATGACGGCGACCAATACCGGCAGGAAGAAGAGGATCATCGGAACGGTCAGCTTCGGCGGCAGGGCAGCAGCCTTCTTTTCCGCCTCGTTCATACGTTCGTCGCGGCCTTCCTGCGCAAGCACGCGCAGCGCCGTCGCAACCGGCGTGCCGTAGCGGTCCGCCTGCATCAGCGCCTGGGTGACCGAACGAACGAGATCGATCTGGGTGCGAGTTGCGAGATTCTCGAGCGCGACGCGGCGATCCGGCAGGAAAGAGAGCTCAGCGGTCGTCAGCACCATTTCTTCGGCAAGCGGGGGCGATTGTTCGCCGAGCTCTTCGGAGACCCGACGCATCGCCGCTTCGATGGAAATGCCCGATTCCACGCAAATCAGCATCATGTCCAGCGCGTCCGGCCAGGCGCGCTTGATGGATAGCTGACGCTTGCCCATACGGTTGGAGATATAGATGTTCGGTGCATAGAAGCCGATATAGGCGATACCGATGACGATGAAGACTCGTATCGGCAGGCCCTTGTCGGCAAGATTGCCGAGGCCGAACATCCAGAATGCGGCAACGGCCAGGAAGAGAAACGGCAGAAGAAAGCGCGCGACGAGGAAGGTGTTCAACGCGTTTTCCGAGCGCAGACCAGCCGCGCGCAACTTGTTCATGGTGTTGTCGTCGACAAGCGCCTTGCGCAGGTTGAAACGCTCGACGATCTGGCGGACGGATCGATTGTTCTGGTTTCTGAGCGTGGCCTTGCTGCCGACATCGGCATTCAGACGGGCGCGCTCGCGGGCGCGGATCTGCTCGCGCTCGGTCGAGACGGCCTTCATGCGCTTGTTGAGATCGCCACGCTCGAAAAAGGGAACGGCAAGCGTGTAGAAGGTGGCGAAGACTGCAATGGCGACGAGCACCGCCACGATCATGGCGGGATCGGTCAATGTTGCGGCAAGTTCCTGCGACATGCTGCTTTGCTCCCGCTAGATATCGAAGTTGATCATGTTGCGCATCACGAAGATGCCGATCGACATCCAGACCGCCGAAAAGCCCATGATGAAGTGGCCGCGCGGATCGGTGAACAGGATCATCATGTATTGCGGCGACGTCAGGTAGACGAGCGTGGCAACGATGAATGGAAGGGCGCCGATGATGACGGCAGATGCCTTGGCTTCCATCGACAGCGCCTTGACCTTGGCCTTCATCTTCTTGCGGTCGCGCAACACCTTGGAGAGATTGCCGATCGCTTCCGACAGGTTGCCGCCGGCCTGTGACTGGATGGCGATGACGATCGCGAAGAAATTGACTTCCTGCAACGGCATCTGATTGGTCATGCGGGCGCAGGCTTCGGGCACGCTGAGGCCCACCTGCTGCGATTCGACGATACGCCGGAATTCGCCCTTGACGGGCTCGACCCCCTCGGTCGCAACGAGGCGGATCGCATCGTTCAGCGGGAGGCCGGAGCGGATGGAGCGGACGATGACGTCGAGCGCATTCGGAAATTCATCGAGGAACTTGTTCTGCCGGCGCGAGACGAGGAAGCCCACCACCCAGCGCGGCAGACCAAGCCCTGCGACCACGGGCACGCCAAGCATGATCGGTGTCGATGCGCCGGCGATGAAAAGCACGACCAGCAGCACAAATGCGAAGAGCGCGCTGAAAAGATAGAAGCGGGCGGGCGTGATCGGCAGTCCCGCCTGCACCAGGCGGGATTTCAGAGACAGCGTTTTCTTGGTCTTTTCGTGCTGCCGCTTTTCGAGATCCTTCAGGTTGTCCTGCACCGATTTGCGGCGCTTCGACAGTTCCTGCACACGGTCGCGGGCGGCCTTGACCTTGGTGCGATCGAGTTCGGCCGACTTGACGCGGTTGATGCGGCTTGCCGATTTCTTGTCGCTCTCGATACGAGAGAACAATACGGCATAGCTCACCGCGGCCGCCGCAACGGCTGCGAGAACGACGATTGCCAACACTGTCGGATCGATGCCGAACATCTCAATCCTTCGATTTCGATTCCATCTCGTCGAGCGCGGCGGCGAGGCGTTTTTCTTCGTTGTAATAGCGGGCCCGATCCCAGAAATGCGGCTTGCCGATGCCGGCAGACATATGGCGGCCAATCAACCGGCCGCTCGCGTCCTCGCCGTCGATCTCGTAACGCATCAGGTCCTGAGTGATGATGACGTCGCCCTCCATGCCGATCACCTCGGTGATCTGGGTGATGCGACGCGAACCGTCGCGCAGGCGCTGCGCCTGGATGATGACGTCGATCGAGGAGGAGATGATCTCGCGCACGGTCTTTGCCGGCAGGGTGAAGCCACCCATGGCGATCATCGATTCCATACGGCTCAGGCATTCGCGCGGGTTGTTGGCGTGGATCGTTCCCATGGAACCGTCGTGGCCGGTGTTCATGGCCTGCAGGAGGTCGAAAACCTCCGGTCCGCGCACTTCGCCGACGATGATGCGTTCGGGACGCATACGCAGGCAGTTCTTGACGAGGTCGCGCATGGTGATTTCGCCCTCGCCTTCGATGTTCGGCGGGCGAGTTTCCAGACGTACCACATGCGGCTGCTGGAGCTGCAGTTCGGCCGTATCCTCGCAGGTGATAACGCGCTCGTCGCGGTCGATGTAGTTCGTCAGGCAGTTCAGAAGCGTGGTCTTGCCGGAACCCGTACCGCCGGAGATGATGACGTTGCAGCGGACGCGGCCGATGATCTGCAGGATGGTCGCGCCTTCCGGCGTGATAGCGCCGAAGCGCACGAGCTGATCAAGCGTCAGCTTATCCTTCTTGAACTTACGGATGGTGAGTGCCGGGCCATCGATGGAAAGCGGCGGCGCGATGACGTTGACGCGCGAGCCGTCAGGCAGGCGCGCGTCGCAGATCGGGCTCGATTCATCGACGCGGCGGCCGACCTGGCTGACGATGCGCTGGCAGATCGAAAGAAGCTGCGAATTGTCGCGGAAACGGATTTCGGATTCGATGGTCTTGCCGCCGACTTCGATGAAGGTCTGACCCGCGCCATTGACCATGATATCGGCAATGTCGTCGCGCGCCAGCAGCGGCTCGAGTGGGCCGTAGCCAAGCACGTCGTTGCAGATATCCTCGAGCAGTTCCTCCTGCTCGGAGATCGACATCGCGAAATTCTTGATGGTGATGATATCATTGACGATATCGCGGATTTCCTCGCGCGCGCTTTCGCCATCCAGCTTGGACAGCTGCGAGAGGTCGATCGTATCGATCAGCGCGGAAAAGACCTGCGCCTTGGTATCGTAATATTCGTCCGTGCGGGCGGGACGCTTGCGCTGCGGCGTCTGCATCGGCGGCGGCGCCACCTGCTGGCGGACAGGCTCGCGCGACGGCTCGACGAGCACCGCGGGACCGGATGGGGCTGCCGGGGCGGCAGCCGGCATCGGCGGCGGCGGAGCGGCGACACCGCCGGCACCGGCCTTTCCGAAACCTTCATTTCCGCGTTTTCCGAACATTGATCCGATCCAATTCTACTCGTTCACTTACGCTTCAGAAGGCCGAGAAGGCCGCCCTTCCTGGATTTCCTGATTGCAACGCGACCCGTGACGATGTGCGAGATCTGCGAAAAAGTCTCCGCCGTCGGAGATTTCGGATCGACCTCCGAAATCATCCGGCCACTGTTGGCGGCGTTTCCGAAGAGGCCGATATCGAAGGGAATGATGGCAATCGGTTCGACTTCCAGCGGTTCGCAGAAATCGGAAACCGAGATTTCCGGCCGCTTCGGCATGCCGACCTGATTGAGAATGAGATGCGGCACCTTGTCGTTCGGGCGTATCTTGCGGAGCGCATCGAGCATGTTCTTGGTGTTGCGCAGGTTGGCGAGATCGGGAACTGCGCAGATAACCACTTCGTCAGCGCTCGAGAGTACCGTACGCGTCCAGTCCGACCAGGCATGCGGAACGTCGAGCACCGTGACAGGCGCGCTGCGCTGCAGCACATCCATGACAGGCTGGAAGGCCTGGCCCTCGAAATCATAGGCACGGTCGAGAAGCGAGGGGGCGGCCAGCAGCGAAAGATGCTCCGAGCACTTGGTCAGCAGGCGGTCGAGGAAAACCTCGTCAAGCCGCTCCGGCGCAAAGACGGCCTCGGCAATGCCCTGGGCCGGATCCTGATCGAAATCGATGTTCGCCGTGCCATAGGGCAGGTCGAGATCGGCCAGGATCGTTTCGGTCGAGAACAGGTTCGAGATGCCGAAGGCGCAATTATGAGCGATGGTCGATGCGCCGACACCACCCTTGGCGCCGATAAAGGCGATGCTGCGGCCAAGCGGCTCGGCTTCCGGATCGACGAAGATCGTCGCCATCGCACCCATGATATCGGGCATGGCGACAGGCTGGACCATATATTCGGAAATGCCGTTGCGGATCAGATCGCGGTAGAGACCGATATCATTGTAGTAACCGACGATGATGACTTTGGTCGAGGGATCGCAGACGGCGGCGAGCGGTGCAAGTTCGGCAAGCAGGTTGGCCGGGTTCGCCCTGGTTTCAAGGATGATCAGGTTCGGTGTGGGTGCGCCGGAGAACATGTTCGCAGCGGCGGCCGTGCCGCCGCTGGTAATGCGCAGACTGACTTTAGACATGCGCCGGTCGTTGGCGCAGCGCTCCATCATCCGCTGCAGTCCTTCGCTTTCGCAGAAGGCATGAACGGAGATGCGCGGCAGCGGCCGCATGTTTTCCAGTTCGCCCATGCGCATCGCCTCTTCGGCATGGCGGATTTCGCTGGTATTCTTTATCTCGTAGTCGACGGTGCTCATCGTTCCATCCCGCCTGATCAGAAACCGGTCTGGCCGGAATCGACGTCCTCGATCGTGGACGTCGTCGTCCGGTATTCCTGGATCGCCTGATTGCGCCGCTCTGCGTCGATCGGGGTCATGCCGCGCGGAGCGACGAAATCTTCCGGATTGGCGACCTGGGCGGCGAGGTTGTTCTGCGAGGCACAACCGAAATTGTAGTAATTCTGGTTCGTGAAGTCGGCCGTGATATCCTTCGGCCATTGGCCGCACTGGGTCGTTACCGCCGTCGTGCCAGTGAAGCTCAAGCGTATCGGAGCGGCATCGAGAACGCCGGTTGCCGCATAAGACGTATTGATGATCTTGTTGCTGGCAATGCCACGCGAAGCAAGTTCGGCTCGAACCTGGCTGCGCAAGGCGCGGGCCGCTCCTGCATTTGCCGAACCCTCAGGGGACAGGATGTAGACTGGGCCAGACGCGCGCGACACATAATTTTGCGCAAAGCCGCGGATCAGTTCACGCTGGGCGATCGTCAGGCGGCGATCGCTGGAGGCAACGGGAATATCTACCGTTTGCTCGGCTTCCGTCACGACGATGGGATGGCGCTCCCGGTAATCATCGGGAATGCCGCCAGTCGTAAGCTGGTCATGCGGGCCGGCACAGCCAGAGAGAATTGCAACGGCGAGTGATGCAGCCACGAGCAAAGGCTTTGTCGTGCGGAAATGTTTCGGGCTCCAATGGGCCATCGCCTGATCTCTGTTCGTTTTCATCGGTTCAGACCGTGCCCCGTTCATTTGTAGATAAATCCGATGGAACCGTGGAACTGCGCATCGGCAACCGGCGCCTGGCGGCTGCCGTAAACCTTGTTGACGCGGTTCATGAAGAATGCGGACGCATCATTCGTCGGGCTGAAATTGTCATCCGGCCGATTGAGCTGATTGCGCCCCACCGGACGTACCAGATAGGGCGTCGCAATAATGACGAGTTCCGTTTCCTGGCGCTCAAATCCCTTCTGGCGGAAGAGCGTGCCGAGAAGCGGGATCTTCGAGACGCCAGGTGTCCCGTTCATCGTCTGGGAAACGTTGTCGCGGATGAGGCCTGCAAGAGCGATCGAACCGCCCGAGGGGAGTTCGACCGAGGTCTCTGCCGAGCGGCGCTGATAGGTAGGCGCTGCACCCGATACCGACGGCGCCGGCTCGGAGACGTTGGTCTTGATCTGCAGGGCGATGCGGCCCGACGAAAGGACCACCGGCTTGAAGGCCAGATTGATACCGTAGTTATAGGGAACGACGGTGACATTGCCGTTATTGTCCGTCGTTGAATAAAGAACCTGACCGCCGGAATTGAAAGTCGCAGCCTGGCCGGAGATCGCCGTCAACGTGGGCTCGGCCAGCGTGCGGACGACCTTGCCCTGTTCCAGCGCATTCAGATAGGTCGAAATATCGTACTTGCCGATCGAATTCTTGAAGAGTGCTGCGAGGCCGCCACCGACGACGGATGTGGCCGTATCCGCCGATGGGCTACCGAGCTGGGCGACCGTCATGCCCGAGGAATTGGTGACGAGATTGTCGAAGCCAAGCTGTTTCAGGATTTCACGGCGAACCTCGGCGATCGTGACCTTGAGCGTGACCTGGTCCTCGCCCTGGATCTGCAGGAGGTTGACGACCTGGGAAACCTGGCGGTTTTCGGCAAAGAGCGCAACCGCACTGTCGCCGCCGGTACCTGACGCGGTTTCCGTGCGCGTCGTGGCCTCGCCGCCCTTCAGGAATGCTTCGGCGAGCGATGCTGCCTGGGTTGCATCCTGCGGCGTGCGAACGGTACCCGTCAGCACGATATTATCGGAAACGATCTCGACTTTGATGGCGGAGTCGGGAATGAAGCGGCGCAGATTGGCCTCGAGACCGGAAACGTCGCGTTCGATCTCGATATCGAGGCTGACGACCTCCTCGCCGCTGGCGCCGAAAACGAAGATATTGGTCTGCCCGACCTTCTTGCCGAAAAGATAGATGCGCCTCGACGTACGGGTCACGGCATCGGCCATGCTGGGATCGGAAACGAGAATGTCATGTGCGTCTTCCGGCAGGTCGACGACAACAGCCTTGTTGAGGCCGAGCTTCAGACGGCGATGTGCGCCGGGACCGCTTTGCGAAATACGGATGAGGCTTTCCGAGGCGGCGTTGGCCTGCTTCACGTCGAAGGGCGCATGCAAGGAAAGCGGCGTCACGCCCGTCGCTGCCATTGCCAGAGAAAGGCAGCCGGTCAGGAAAAGCCTGGTGCGCTGTTTTGAGTTGCCCATCTGCATTTCCCTTACTCCGGCTTCACTGAGCCGGTGGCATCCGTGACGATGGAGCCGGACTTGATGACCTGAATGATTGCGCTGCCGTTATCGCCGCTCAGCAGATAATCTGCCGCGCTGGTGTCCTGCTCCTGCGCGTCGGCGACGGAACGCAGGGCAAGCGAAAGGCGATCGGCCATCTGCTGGGCGACGGCCAGAACCTTGGTCTGGTCGGGGGTCAGCTCCAGGGTTGCTGTCGTGCCGACCGCGGCCTTGGTGCCGTCCTCCTTCTCCTCGATCTGCTGGTCGATGGCGAGAACGCGGACATTGCTGAGCACGGTTTCGGTTATGTATTTGTCCGTGCCCTGCCCCTTGCGCACCATGATGATATCGACGCGGTCATTGGGGAGGATGAAGCCGCCGGCGCCGGTCGCCACGGAAATTTCGGTCGCGACGGCGCGCTTGCCGGCAGGCAGCAGCGAGGACAGAATACGGCTGTTGGAATCTGCGACCTTTTCCGGACGGATCGGCTCTCCCTCGAAGACGGGCAAGCGTACGACAGCGCCCTGCAGATCCTTGATCGCGTCCGGCCGGTCGGTCTCGGTAATGAAGCCCTGGACAACGCCATTCTGAGGCCAGGCCATCCAGTGAACGGTCTTCTCATCCAGTCTCGCGCCGACAGGAAGATTGGCGCTTGAGACCAATACGTTGACGGTCGGTTCCTTCTCGATGACGGATTGGACCTTCGTCACGACACCGCCGCTACCGGCCATGTTCATCGCAAGAAGACCGGCGAGGCCGGCTGCCACCACGGCGACAGCTAAGATAATAAGGCGGGCCGGTTTCATTGATCATTCCTTGGGGCACAACGCGTTCGCCCCGCAGAATGCTCAGGAATTGGTATAATTATGGTTAATGGAACACTTACATTCTAAGTTAACGGCCGATTAAAATGCCGTCATTTCAGGCTTTCCAGCGCGGCAATGAAGAGCGGCGAGGACGGGAAGGCCAGGAAGCCGCCGATCGCGATGGCGATACCATAGGGAATTTTCTTGGCGAGCAGGAGCGAATTGGGAATGGGCAGGCCGATGGCCAATATCGTATTTGATTGTGACCGGATCAACAGGATCGCCAACGTCACCAAGCCGCCGATGACACCAACATAGGTCAGAAAAGACAGCAGAGCGGGATCGTAACCAAACCAGAGTGCGGCGGCGCTTAGGAGTTTCGCGTCTCCACCACCCATCACATTGAGCGCAAAGAAGGCAAAGCAGATGCCGAACACGATGGCGGCACCAAGCGCATGCATTCCGATCACCGGAAGAGCCAAGCCGCTTAAAGGCGCCAGCACGGCAAATGCAACCATCATGATCAATGATACCCTGTTCGGGATCGTCATCGTCAACAGATCGGTTATGGCCGCAAAAGCAAGGCAGAGCGGAAAAACCAGAAGGATTGCGGCTACGATCATCTTCTCACCTGCCCCAAGTTCTCATCTGCCCCAAGGTCTCATCTGCCCAACACAAACAGGCTCACGGCGGTTCGCTCGTGAGCCTGATCGCTGTGAACCAGAGCTACGCTCCAGTTATTACGGAGTGGTCTTCGTCGTGGCATTCGTCAGCTTTAGACCGAGCTCGCCGAACGTGTCATTGAGCTTGGTGCCGAGCGTGGTGGCGCCAGCAACGAGGGCTACGGAAATGAGGGCGGCGATCAGGCCGTATTCGATTGCGGTCGCGCCGGATTCATCTTTCAAAAAACGGCTAAAAAGCTTGATCATGGTCACTCCTAACTCCAGTTGATGCTCTGAACCAGAGCTACGCTCCAGTTAATTACGGAGTGGTCTTCGTCGTAGCGTTGGTCAGCTTCAAGCCGAGTTCACCGAACGTCGAGTTGAGCTTGGTGCCGAGCGTGGTGGCACCAGCAACGAGGGCTACGGAAATGAGAGCGGCGATCAGGCCGTATTCGATTGCGGTCGCGCCGGATTCATCCTTCAGAAAACGGCTAAAAAGCTTGGTCATGGTTACTCCTAACTCCAGTTGATGTTCAGCACGTCCGCCAACTGTTGCCGTTGATCGGATGGCTGCAACCTAGCGAATGGCCGTTTCCATCGACTTAATGAAATACGTTAACAAGGTGTAAACGAGACAACCGGCCCTGTCAGGGTAAGTAACTCCTTACCGCATTGCTTGCATTTCTAAGGAATTTCCGGGAGCAAAGTGGAACAATAGCTTTCGAGCATCCAGAAATGGGACGCGTTTCTGAGACACATCGATCGCGTGCGCCGCAGACGCGTCTCGAAACGATCCAGAGCGTTTCACTCATGAACATGGCTTGGAGGGCTTAAAGCTTCGTTCACCATTTTTTTCCATTCTATCTGCAATTTGCATTACGATCGTGAAAGAGGGCCAAAATGCCATCGAACGGCAAGACCGTTTTCTTTGCCTGGGTGATTGCGGCTCTTACGGCATCCGCGGCCTCCTCCCAGGAAGACATGCTGCGCGTCTATATGGATCACGCGCGCGTCCTGAAGCTCGACCGGCCGGTCAGCAAGGTCATCGTCGGCAATTCCAAGGTTGCCGATGCGACTGTCGCCGATGCCAAGACAATCGTCTTGACGGGCCGCGCCTTCGGCACCACCAACATCGTACTGCTCGATGGCGACGGCAACGCCATTCTGGACGAACGCATCCTCGTCTCCATCGACGAGGGCAATACAGTGCGCGTCTATCGCCAGACGGAGCGCTCGGTTCTTTCCTGCACGCCCAATTGCGAACAGCATTCGCAGCAAGGTGAAGCCACCGCCGGAAACTGATCGATATACGCCCAGCTCACACCTATTTGTTAAAATAGCTGCTCCGGCCTGAAACGGAATATCAACGAACGCGCCTTAGTGTGGCGCCCGAAGAACATTTTCGGGGCCAGACCATGGCGATCAGTGAGCAGGAGACGGGCAAGGTGCGTGCGTCCCTCCGTTTATCCAGACTTCGCGCCCTGGCCCGCTCGCGTGATGGCTCTGCCGCGATCGAATTCGCATTGCTGGCCATTCCGTATTTCATCATCATATTCGCCATCCTGGAAACCTTCATCGCCTTTGCGGCGGAACAACTCGTCTCGAGCGCCGTCGATACGATGAGCCGTCAGATGCGGACAGGGCAGATCACATTCGATTCCACCCGTACGACCTACAAGACACAGACACAGTTCCGGCAGGCCTTCTGCGACGAGATCTCGATCATCATCCGCTGCTCGGCGACGGAGGCGGCGACACCCAGCAAGCTCTATCTGGATGTGCGGAGCTTCACGAACTTTGCGTCCATTCCGACGACGATCCCGAGAGTGTCTGCGGATAAATATTCCGATCTCAAGACTTCGGATTTCAAGTTCACGCCCGGCGGCCCCGGCTCGATCAACATGGTGCGCGCATACTACCGCTGGTCCATCACCGTCGATCTCGTCCGTCCTTATGTCACCGGCCTTCGCCCAGTCGGCAGTTCCATGCCGAGCGAATATCTTGTTGTCGCGACGGCAGCTTTCCAGAACGAGCAATATCCATAATGGCGCGCCGCGGACTAATGATGTGGCTGGCTTTGACGGCGCGGCGCTTTGTACGCGACCGGGAGGGCGTGGGCGCCATCGAGTTTGCAATCATCTTCCCGGTTCTGATCATGCTGTATCTCGGCGCATTCGAGATCACGCTCGGGCTCAACATCAGCAAGCGCACGACACGTGCCGCCGGCTCGATCGCCGATATCATTACCCAGCAGCAGAGCGTCACCAAAAGCTCGCTCACAGATATCGCCAAAGCCGCCCCGGCGATCTTCGCGCCTTATGAAAGTTCCGGTCTCTCATTGAAGGTCACGGCAATCCAGATCGACGGCAGCGCCAATCCCACGGTTCTTTGGTCCTGGGCCCCGAGCGGTACAGCACCCTATGCCAAGAACAGCGCGGTTTCCGATGTGCCGACGGAAATGAAGAAGGCAAACAGCTTCCTCATCCGCACCGAGCTCAGCACGCCCTATACGCTGCTCGTCTTTGCTCCGAGCTTCTTGCCGGCGGAGACGCGCACCATAACGATCAGCCGGAGCTATTTCTATCGCCAGCGGCAAAACGACAATATTCCCTGTGGCGATTGCTGAAGTGTATCGCGATCCTTCGGATCCGCCTGCCAAACTTTAAGTTCCACACCGCAAATTTGCCAAGCGGTTCCCGTCATTATATGGCTGTGCGCTACTGCATAATTCCTTAAATCGGAATCGATTTAAGGAATTATGCAGCAATTTAAAGTGCTACAGCGTCCTTTGCGCGTCCGAAAAGACGCGCGGCGCTGTAGTCGGATCGTTCCAGCTATACGCTGACGACAGCAGAAAATGCGGGTGAAAAATGGCGCGTGCCTTTCTCTTCGTTCTGGATTCCTTCGGTGTCGGCGGAGCACCGGACGCGGCAGCCTATGGCGATGAAGGCGCCGACACGCTCGGCCATATCGCCGAATTCTGTGCGGCAGGTGCTGCCGACCGAGCCGGCCTGCGTTCAGGCCCCCTCACACTCCCGAACCTGTCGGCGCTCGGGCTCATGCATATTGCGCGGGCGGCCTCCGGCCAGTTTCCGGCCGGCATGCCGCTGCCGGACAAGATCTACGGCCTCTATGGCGCTGCCAACGAAACCTCGCGCGGCAAGGACACGCCATCAGGTCACTGGGAAATCGCCGGGACGCCTGTTACCTTCGACTGGGGCTATTTTCCTGATAAGGGCGACGCCTTTCCGCAGGAACTGATCGACGCGCTCTGCCGCGCTGCCGATGTGCCCGGCATTCTCGGCAATTGCCATGCCTCGGGAACCGAGATCATCGCCCGTTACGGCGAAGAGCATATGCGCAGCGGCAAACCGATCTGCTACACCTCCTCGGATTCCGTGTTCCAGGTGGCAGCGCACGAGGTCTATTTCGGCCTCGACCGCCTGCTCAACTTCTGCCAGATCGCCCGCAGCCTTCTCGATCCCTACAATATCGGCCGCGTCATCGCGCGCCCCTTCATTGGCCAGAGTGCTGCGACCTTCCAGAGAACGGGCAACCGCCGAGACTTCTCGGTGCCGCCGCCAGAACCGACGCTGCTCGACCGGCTCGTCCAGCATGGCCGTAATGTGCACGCCGTCGGCAAGATCGGTGATATCTTCGCCCATCATGGCGTTTCACGGGTCATCAAGGCTAATGGTAACGATGCCTTGATGGATGCTTCTCTTGCTGCAATCGACGAGGCGGAGGATGGCGATCTCGTCTTCACCAATTTCGTCGATTTCGACATGCTGTATGGCCATCGCCGCGACGTGCCGGGTTATGCGGCGGCTCTCGAAGCCTTCGACGAGCGCCTCACTGAAGTTCACCGGAAGCTGCGGGCCGGCGACCTCGTGGTCCTGACCGCCGATCACGGCTGCGACCCGACCTGGCGCGGCACCGACCATACGCGTGAGCGCGTGCCTGTTATCGCCTACGGTCCCGGCATCAGATCGCGCTCGATCGGCGTGCGCCGGACCTATGCCGATATTGGCGAGAGTGTTGCGCGGCATCTCGGTATTCCCTCGGGACCGCATGGGAGGAGTTTTCTGTGACATCGCATTTGAGGAAGGTCGAGCTGCACTGCCATCTGGAGGGTGCGGCTCCCCCTGAACTGACCGAGGCTCAGGCGCGCAAATACGGCATCGACATCAGCGCCCATCTGCAAGGCGGCGCCTATGTCTGGCACGATTTCGCGAGCTTTCTGGAATGTTACGACAAGGTTTCCGAGGTCTATAAGACCGAGGAAGACTATGCGCTGCTGACCGAAACCTATCTGGAAGAACTTGCCGGCATCGGCACGATCTACAGCGAGCTCATCGTTTCGCCCGACCACGGCAAGCGCATCGGCCTCGGTGCGGACGCCTATATATCCGGTGTTTGCGAAGGCATCCGCCGGGCGAAGGCAAAAAGCGGCATCGAGGCGCGGCTGATCGTGACGGGTGAACGGCATTTCGGTCCGGAAAGCGTGATCGGCGCTGCGGAATATGCGGCCAAGGCCAATAATCCGCTGATAACAGGCTTCAACCTTGCCGGCGAGGAGCGGATGGGTCGCGTCGCCGACTATGCGCGCGCCTTCGACATCGCCCGCGATGCAGGGCTCGGCCTTACCATCCATGCCGGTGAAGTTTGCGGCGCCTTCAGCGTTTCGGACGCATTGGACGAGGTGCGCCCTTCGCGTATCGGCCACGGTGTGCGGGCAATCGAGGATGCCGAGCTCGTCAGGCGGCTTGCAGACCTCGGCACGGTACTGGAGGTCTGCCCCGGCTCGAATATCGCGCTCAAGGTTTTCCCGGATTTCGTCTCGCACCCGCTACGTCAATTGCGGGATGCCGGCGTGAATGTAACGATCAGCTCCGATGATCCACCCTTCTTCCACACATCGCTCAAGCGGGAATACGAGCTTGCCTCGGAAACCTTCGGCTTCAGCGACGCCGAAATCAATGCGATGACGCGCACTGCCATCGAGGCTGCCTTCGTCGACAAAGAGACACGCAAGGCGTTGCTTGCCCGCCTTTGAGGGGGGCACGATTGTTAATGCTCCAGGCAAATTCGCCTCCGCTCTTGCAGAGGAGACGATTTCCATGAAAGAAACAGCCGATAAGAACAAAGAATTGGAAGGTTTCCCTATGGACGGCGTCACAGTCATCGATCACCCGCTCGTGCAGCACAAACTCACCATCATGCGGCGCAAGGAAACCTCGACAGGCAGCTTCCGCCGGCTGTTGCGCGAAATCTCGACACTGCTGTGTTATGAGGTCACCCGCGATCTGGAACTGACGATGGAGACGATCGAAACGCCGATCCAGCAGATGCAGTCGCCGATCCTCGAAGGCAAAAAGCTGGTCTTCGCCTCCATCCTGCGCGCTGGCAACGGGCTGTTGGAAGGCATGCTCGATCTCGTGCCTTCGGCCCGCGTTTCCCATATCGGCGTCTATCGCGACCATGAAACGCTGCAGCCGGTCGAATATTACTTCAAGGCGCCTGAGGATGTCGCCGAGCGCCTGATCATCGTCGTCGACCCGATGCTTGCGACCGGCAACTCCTCGATTGCTGCCATCGACAAGCTGAAGGAGCGTGGAGCGCACAATATCCGCTTCCTCTGCCTGCTGGCCGCCCCTGAAGGCATCAAGAACTTCCGTAGCGCCCACCCCGACGTTCCGGTCTTCACGGCGGCGATCGACAGCCATCTGAACGAGAAGGGCTATATCGTGCCCGGTCTCGGCGATGCCGGCGACCGGATGTACGGTACCAAATAGTTTCAGCTTCCTTTACCAATTCGAAAGCTCCCAAGGCCCGGACGGTTCGCTCCGGGTCTTTTTATGTCGCCGTTAGCAACTTTTCAGCACTTATGGCTTAGCTGCTTGAAGCGTGAGGTCCCGCATGAGGCGGGGTTTATACAGGAAGGATTTCTGTTTCATGCTCATGCGTACCGTCATATTTGCCAGCATCGCGGCTGCGCTGGCGACACAGGTGCCTTCCCTGCTCACCCGCACGACGCAGCCCGGC
The DNA here is from genome assembly GCF_000281145.1 of Rhizobium sp. CF142. NCBI lineage: Bacteria > Pseudomonadati > Pseudomonadota > Alphaproteobacteria > Hyphomicrobiales > Rhizobiaceae > Rhizobium > Rhizobium sp. CF142. The sequence goes on from NZ_AJWE01000142.1 coordinate 20,140, forward strand.
AATACAATCTCCGCAAATTTCGTCTCGACCGAGGATAGCGCGCCCGATGCACCGGCCGTGATCGCCAATGGGGGCATGATCCGCCTGCAGGCCGATGCGCAGGGCCACTATACCGGCAATTTCAGGATCAACGGCAAGCCCGTACAGGGGCTGATCGATACCGGCGCCACCTATGTCGCACTCAACGAAAGCCTCGCCCGCAGGCTCGGCTTTACCGGCAACCAGCTCGATTTCCGCTATGCGGTCAATACCGCCAACGGCCAGACCAAGGCAGCGCATGTGATGCTCGACCGCGTGGAAATCGGCGGCATTCGCGTTCGCAGCGTCGAAGCCTTCGTGCTGAAAGACGAGGCGCTTGGTGGCACGCTTGTTGGCATGAGCTTCCTGCAGAAGCTTGCCTCCTATTCCGTCGCCGACGGCTCCCTCAGCCTCAAGCAGTAAATCCCATCAGATACGGCCAGCGATGACAGCCGGAAGCTCCGGCTTTTCGTCTGCGATGCGATAGTTTGCGGCAAGTGCGACGACGGCCCTTTCGGCCGAGGCCTCGTCCGCGGCGTGAACGACAGCGATCGGATCGCCCTCATTCACATGCATTCCAAGCGGCAGCAGGCCGGTGAAGCCGACGCTATGGTCGATCCTGTCAGCCGGATGGCGTCGCCCGCCGCCAAGGTCGATCACGCTCACGCCCACATCGCGGGCGTCGCAGGCGGCGAGCCAGCCGGCGCGCGACGCGGGAACAGGCCGCTCGATCGGCGCCTTGCGCAGATAGGCGTCCGGCCTTTCCAGAAGATCGGCCGGGCCGCCGAGCATATGCACCATGCGCGCGAAGATTTCGGCGGCCCTGCCGGAGGAAAGTGCTTCCTGTGCCCTGCCCTCCGCCTCGAACAGCGAGCCGGCAACGCCCGACTGCACGAGCATCTCGGCTGCAAAGGCAAGCACCACGGTTTCAAGGCGGGTACCAGTCTTTCGGCCCGCCAGGAAATCGAGGCAGTTGCGCACTTCCACGGCATTGCCGGCGCTATCGGCAAGCGGCTGGTTCATGTCCGTGATCAGCGCAGATGTCTTCACGCCCGCGCCATTTGCGACTTCGACCAGCGAATGCGCCAGCACGATTGCCTGCTCCGGATCGGCCATGAAGGCGCCATTGCCTGTCTTGACGTCGAGCACCAATGTCTGAAGGCCGGCGGCAAGTTTCTTCGACAGGATCGAGGCTGTTATCAACGGGATGGAATCGACGGTCGCCGTCACATCGCGCACGGCGTAGAGCCTGCCATCGGCCGGCGCCAAAGCACCCGTCGGACCGATGATGGCGCAGCCGACCTCTTTCACCACTTTTCGGAAGAGAGTGGCATCCGGATTGATCGTATAGCCTGGAATGGATTCGAGCTTGTCCAGCGTTCCCCCGGTATGACCGAGGCCGCGGCCTGATATCATCGGCACGGCCAGATCGCAGGCGGCAGCGATCGGGGCGAGCATCAGCGAGACGTTGTCGCCCACTCCCCCGGTCGAATGCTTGTCCGCGACTGGGCGGTCGATGCCCTCCCAGGAGAGCATGTCGCCGGAGCGCGCCATGGCAAGCGTCAGCGCAACGGTTTCGGTGCGCGACATGCCCTTGAACCAGACCGCCATGGCAAAGGCGCCGATCTGGCCTTCCGACAGATTGCCGGCAGCCAGGGCTGCGATGAAGGCGTCGATATCATCGGTCGGCAGTTCGGCGCCGTTGCGCTTCTGGCGGATGATCTCCTGCGGGATCATCTCAATAGCTCGAGGCTGCCGCCGGCTTCGGCTCCGTGCCGCTGAGGACGGAAAGGATATTGTCGAGCAGGCCGGACGCGCCGAAACGGAAGGTGGAGGGCATCGCCCAATCCGGCGTCATGATGGTTTCCGCAAGGCTCAGATAAAGGGCAGCATCCGCAACGGTCGATATGCCGCCGGCCGGCTTGAAGCCCACCTTGCGGCCGCTCTCTCTGATCGCGCGGATCATGATGTCGGCCGCTTCCAAGGTAGCGTTGACCGAGACCTTGCCGGTGGAGGTCTTGATGAAATCGGCGCCGGCTTCGATCGCCAGTTCCGAGGCACGGCGGATGAGGGCGGCATCCTTCAGCTCGCCGGTTTCGTTAATGACCTTCAGCAGGACGGGCGCAACGCATTCGGCGCGCACGGCCGTAACCATATCTGTGACGGCCTTCTCGTTGCCTGCCATCAGCTTGCGATAGGGAATGACGAGATCGATCTCATCGGCGCCGTCGGCGATCGCCTCACGCGTTTCGGCGGCGACATCGGCGATTTCCATGTCGCCGGAGGGGAAGTTGACGACGGTCGCGATGCGGACCGGATGGCCCTTGCCAAGCACGATGCGGGCATGGGCAACGAAACGCGGCCAGATGCAGATTGCCGCACTGTTGCCATAGGGCGTCTGCGCGCGGGCGCAGAGTGTGTCGATCTGCTCCTGCGTGCAATCGTCCTTCAGATTGGTGAGATCGAGAAGGGAAAGGGCGACGGCTGCCGTTTCCCGGCTGGAATGGCTATTCATTTTCGCTTCCTCCGCCGGCATTCAGTGTCCGGCAATCATTTCTTTGAGTATAGCGGCAAGACGGGCACCGCCAACCGGCGCCATATCCTTGGTTTCCTCGTGGCTGAGCTCGTTTCCGGTCATGCCAGCCCCATAGTTGGTGATTACGGAGGCGGCGGCAACCCTCAGGCCCAGCATTCTTGCGATGATGACTTCAGGCACGGTCGACATGCCGACTGCATCGGCACCGAGAATGCGGGCCATGCGGATTTCGGCCGGCGTCTCGAAGCTTGGGCCTGAGAACCACATGTAGACGCCGCTTGCGAGCGGGATATCAAGCGTCTTTGCTGCATCTCGCATGGCAGCCGAAAGCTCGGCGTCATAAGCATTGGTCATGCCGACGAAACGGTGGTCGCTCTCTTGCCCGATCAGCGGGTTCATGCCGGAATAATTGATGTGGTCAGCGATCTGCATGACCGAACCGGGCGGTATGTCCTCTTTCAGCGAACCCGCCGAATTGGTGAGAATCAAGACCTCGACGCCGAGGGCCTGCAGGACCTCGATCGGCAGGCGCATGGCGTTGGCATCGCCCTTTTCATAATAGTGAACACGGCCGGAGAGCATGATGACCGGCACCGAGCCGAGATGACCGGCGACGACCTCTCCGGCATGGCCGGAGACGGCGCTGACCGGAAAACCCGGCAGATCCTTATAGGGAATACGCACGACATCGGTGAGCTCACTGACCAGCGAGCCGAGGCCCGAGCCGAGCACGATGCCGTAGCGCGGTTTGAGCCCGCCGAGCAGAGCCGCGAGCAGATCGATGGTCGCGATCATCCGAGTTCCGTCTCGAAGCTGAAGGGAAGAAGCTCTTCCATGGTCATGGTCTTCTTCACACCGGCTTCATCGCAGAGATAGATCTTAGTATCCTTCGAGGCGAATTCCGAGATCTTCTGCCGGCAGCCGCCGCAGGGCGGGCAGAGCGGCAGTTTTTCGGCGATGACGGCCATTTCGACGATCTTCTTGGCGCCACCCATGATCATGGCGCCGATTGCCGTCGGCTCGGCGCACCAGCCCTGCGGGAAGGAGAGGTTCTCGATATTGGCGCCGGTATAGACTTTGCCATCCTCGGCGCGGATTGCCGCGCCCACCGGAAACTTGGAATAAGGAGCGTGCGCGAATGCCATGGCGCCGCGGGCGGCTTCGAACAGGTCGTGAGACATATCAACGCTCCTTCACATAGGGCACGCCGCCGGCCTTCGGCGGAATTGCAACGCCGATGAAGCCGGCGAGCAGAACACAGGTCAGGATATAGGGCAGAGCCTGGAAAACCTGTACCGGTACTTCGCCGATCAGCGGCACCTGTTTGCCCTGCATGAAATTCGCCAGCGCATCGAGGAAGCCGAACAGCAGGCAGGCGAACATGACAGGCACCGGCCTCCACTTGGCGAAGACGAGTGCCGCGAGCGCGATATAGCCCTTGCCCGCCGACATGTCCTTGATGAAGGCAGCCGATTGGGCGATCGCCAGATAGGTGCCGGCAAAGCCGCAGAGGATGCCGGCGCACATGACGGCGCGGTAGCGCAGCCAGGAGACCGAAATGCCTGCCGTATCGACCGCACCCGGATTTTCACCGACGGCGCGAAGGCGAAGGCCGAAACGCGTGCGGTAGAGGACCCACCAGGAGAAGGGCACGGCCAGGAAGGCAAGGTAGGTGAGGATATTGTTGCCGGAGATCACGCCGGCATAGAGCGGGCCGATGATCGGCACGTCACGGATGGCATCGGCACCGGGGAGTATGATCGGCGCGAAACGGGCGTCGGGTGCCAGTTGCGGTGTGCGGCCGCCCTGCCCGAACCAGGCCTGGCCGAGCACGATGGTGATACCGGCGATGAAGAAGTTGATGGCGACCCCCGAGATGATCTGGTTGCCGCGATTGGTGATCGAGGCAAAGCCATGCACGAGGCTGAGCGCCACCGAGCAGACCACGCCGGCACCGAGGCCTGCCCAGGCCGAGCCGGTGAGATAGGCGATGCAGGCGGCGGCAAAGGCCGAGCCCAGCATCTTGCCTTCGAGACCGATGTCGAAAATGCCGGCGCGCTCGGAAAACAGGCCGGCAAGTGCGGTAAAGATCAGCGGAATGGAGAGCCGGATCGTCGAGCTCAGAACGTTGATGAAAATTTCATAATATTCCATCGTCTGTTCCTCAGGCTCGCTTGAACTGCTGGTAGATGAGCGCCATCGCCGGGCGGAACATATATTCCAGCGCGCCGGCAAACAGGATCACCAGACCCTGGATGACAAGGATCATCTCGCGGGTGATGTTGGGCATTTCGAAAGAGATCCAGTCGCCGCCCTGATAGAGGACGCCAAAGAGGATCGCGGCGAAGATGATGCCGAGCGGATGGTTTCGTCCCATCAGCGATACGGCAATGCCGACGAAGCCTGCGCCACCGACGAACTCCACCTGCAGACGGGCCGACGAGCCCATGACCGGGTTCAGCGCCATCATGCCGGCGAGCGCGCCTGACAGCAGCATGGCGATGATGATGGTGCGCGCATGGGGCGTGCCGGCATAGGCGGCGGCTGTCGGGCTGATGCCCAGCGTGCGCATGTCAAAGCCGAGCTTGCTGCGCCAGACCAGGACCCAGACGAACCAGGCGGCGAATAGCGCGATGATGAAGGAGACGTTGAACGGCGCTGCACCGAGCTTGGCTCCGAACATCGTCATGATCCAGCCGAGCTTCGGAAGCTGTCCGCCTTCGAGGAAGGTGCGGGTTTCCGGTGCCATCTTGCCCGGCACGATCAGCACATGCACCAGCAGATAGACCATGAGGGCGGCGGCGATATAGTTGAACATGATCGTCGTGATGACGATATGGCTGCCGCGCTTGGCCTGCAGGAAGGCGGGAATGAAGGCCCAGGCGGCACCAAAAATGCCTGCGCCGATAACGGCGATCGGCATCGTCACATACCAGGGCACATATCTGTCGAGCGCCAGCGCCACCAGCGCACAGCCGAGGCCGCCAATATAGGCCTGACCTTCCGAGCCGATGTTGAAGAGGCCGGCATGGATGGCAACCGCGACCGAGAGGCCGGTGAAGATGAAGCTCGTTGCATAATAGAGCGTGAAGCCGATACCCTCGCCGCTACCGAAGGCGCCTTCGATGAGCAACGAAAGCGCGGCGAGCGGGCTTTCGCCGATCAGCCAGATGACGAAGCCGGAGATCAGGAAGGCGACGATCAGGTTCAAAAGAGGGATCAGACCGTAATTGATCCATCTCGGTAGTGTTACGGAAGCAGTGCTCATCGAGGCCTCACGCGGCAATGCCGGCCATCATCAGGCCGAGGGTCTGTTCACCGGCATCGGGCGTCTTCTCGCCGACGACATGGCCGGCAAACATGACAAGGATACGGTCTGAAAGGGCGCGGATTTCATCGAGCTCGACGGAGACGAGCAGGATCGCCTTGCCCGCATCGCGCATCTCGATGATCCGGCGATGAATGAATTCGATGGCGCCGATATCGACGCCGCGGGTCGGCTGCCCGATGATCAGCATCTTCGGATCGCGCTCGATCTCGCGGGCGACGACGATCTTCTGCTGGTTGCCGCCGGAAAAATTCGCCGTCTTCAGGCGCGGGTTCGGCGGGCGAATATCGTATTTCTCGATCTTCTCCATCGCATCCTTGCGGATAGCTTCGAGATCGAGCAGCGGGCCGCGGCTGTACTCAGGACGGTGGTGATAGCCGAGCACGGCATTTTCATATTCCTCGAATTTCAGGACCAGGCCCATGTGGTGGCGGTCTTCGGGGATATGGGCGAGGCCAAGCTCGCGCAGGCGGGCCGGATCGGCCTTGTCGATGGTCTGGCCGTCGAGCAGGATTTCGCCTGACGCCGGCTTGCGGATACCTGATATCGCTTCCAGCAGTTCCGACTGGCCATTGCCGGCAACACCGGCAATGCCGACGATCTCGCCGGCGCGGACATCGAAGGAGACGTTGTCGACCATCGTCACGCCCCTGTTGTCCTTGACCGTCAGGTTGCGGACGGACAGCACGACATCGGCAGGCTTTGCCTCGCCCTTCTGGACGCGCAGCAGCACACGGCGGCCGACCATGAGTTCGGCAAGTTCCTCGACCGTGGTCTCGCTCGTCTTGCGGGTGGCGACCATCTCGCCGCGGCGCATGACGGAGACGGTATCGGTGATCGCCATGATCTCGCGCAGCTTGTGGGTGATGAGGACAACGGTCTTGCCCTCGTCGCGCAGCACGCCAAGAATGCGGAACAAGTGATCGGCCTCAGCCGGGGTCAGCACACCCGTCGGCTCATCGAGGATCAGGATCTCGGCGCCGCGATACATGGCTTTGAGGATTTCCACGCGCTGCTGCAAGCCGACCGGGAGCTGCTCGATCAGCGCATCCGGGTTGACCTCCAGGCCGTATTCGGTCTCCAGCCGCTTGAGTTCGGCGCGGGCAGAAGCAACGCCCTTGGCCAGCAGCGCCCCGCCTTCGGCACCGAGCATGATGTTTTCGAGAACAGTGAAATTATCGACCAGCATGAAATGCTGGTGCACCATGCCGATGCCGGCTGCGATGGCCGCCTGGCTGTCCCTGATGGTGATGGGCTGGCCGTTGACGCGGATCTCGCCGCTATCGGCCTGGTAAAAACCGTAGATGATGGACATCAGGGTCGATTTGCCAGCGCCGTTTTCCCCGATAATGCCATGGATCGAGCCCTTGGCGACGGTCAGGTTGATGTCCTTGTTGGCGTGAACGGCGCCGAATTTCTTGTCGATGCCGACAAGTTCGATAGCAGGCTGGTCTGTCACAGCAGGCTCCAAATAAGAAAAGGGCGTATGGCGAAAATCCTTGTCCGCCATACGCCCGATCTCAGTTACGACTCACTTCGGGCAGGCGTTGTCCGTGGTGTAATCGTGGACCTTGACGGTGCCAGCAATGATGTCGGCCCTGGCCTTGTCGACGGCGGCCTGCATTTCCGGCGTGATCAGCGACTTGTTGTTCTCGTCCATCGCGGCGGCAACGCCGTCTTCCTTGACGCCGAGAGACTGGACGCCAGCAGTGAACTTGTCGCTCTTGGTGTCGTTGAAGGCGTTGTAGACGGCGAGATCGACGCGCTTGACCATCGAGGTCAGGACCGAACCCGGATGCAGGTGGTTCTGGTTGGAATCGACGCCGATCGACAGCTTCTTGTTGTCGGCTGCCGTCTGCAGAACGCCGAGACCGGTCGCACCGGCTGCTGCGTAAACGACGTCTGCGCCCTGGTCGATCTGGTTCTTGGCGAGCTCGCCGCCGCGAACCGGGTCGTTCCAGGCAGCACCGGTCGTGCCGGTCATGTTCTGGAAGACTTCGACGTCGGCCTTGGCGGCGCGTGCACCCTGCTCGTAGCCGCATTCGAACTTGCGGATCAGCGGAATGTCCATGCCGCCGACGAAGCCGACCTTGCCGGTCTTGGACGCCATGCCGGCGAGAACGCCGACGAGATAGGAGCCTTCCTCTTCCTTGTAGAGGACGGAGCGGACGTTCGGCTTGTCAACGACGGAGTCGACGATAATGAACTTGGTGTCCGGGAATTCAGCGGCAACCTTCTCGACAGCCGAGGTCCAGGCGAAGGAAACGGCAACCACCGGGTTGAAACCGCGGCTTGCGAAGTTGCGGATGGCCTGCTCGCCCTGGGTATCGCCGGTCGGCTCGAAATCGCGGTAGGCGATGCCGGTTTCCTTCTTGAACTTTTCAGCGCCGTTAAAGGCAGCTTCGTTGAAGGACTTATCGAACTTCCCGCCGGTGCCGTAAACGAGAGCCGGCTTGATGTCGGCGGCAAGCGCCGTCGTCGACATCGCTGCCACGGCAAGGAGGGTGAGAAGGGATTTTTTCATGAGTTTGCAGCCCTGTTGTTGCTATTTGTTTGGGGTCCTCCCGCAAGCCTTTTTCAGGCATGTCTGCGGAACCACCGACCTCCCCCCGGAGGCCTGGCTGCGTGCATCCTTGCATGGCTCCACAAAAAATTCACGAGAAATTTTTCGGTTGGTAAAGATTTGCCATTATTGCCGAAAATCAGTCCACAGGTCCTGAATTCTGGGCAAATCGACCGCTAAAATGCGGATTTTCTAACCAATGCCCTGGCGTCATCGGCATCATTATCTTCCCGTTCTGGTAGCTGCCGATTGCGCTCATCCGCACCCTCCAGCCCTTCAGCTATGCGGTAAAGCGGCCTGCCACCGGCGGCTTCTTGTAGCCGATCATCCATAGCAGCAGCGACAGCACCAGAAGCACGGCAAAGGCCGGCTGCAGCATGAGCCACTGGAAGATGAAGGCGTAGAAACGCGGATGGACGTAATAGGAGACGGAGGACTGGAGCGCGGTAAGCGTCGATGGGCTGACATCCTGCCATGCATCCGACATCGGGGTCATGACCACTTGCGAGGATGCGACGGACTGGATCGAATCGATGGTTCCGGCAATGACCGCAACTGCCAGCGCAAACAGACTGGCAAGACGCAACAAGAAACGCATCAAATCCTCCGACGACGGTAATGCCCTGATGTCCGGCGAGCCGCGCCATTCTCCACCCAAACCTAGAGATAGGCTTGGCGCGAGCACGGCGCAATGGACGGCATGCGCGCAGTTTTATCGGAAGAAGTCAAAAAACTGTTAGATTTGGGTTGATCCTCAAAAAATCATCGGTATATATCGCGCCGTTCCGACGATTTGCATCCTCTGCGGATGCGAACACCCAATAAGGACAGGTGGCCGAGTGGTTTAAGGCGCACGCCTGGAACGCGTGTGTACGTGAAAGCGTACCGTGGGTTCGAATCCCACCTTGTCCGCCATCGACTTACCATTGATTTCAATGCGAAATTCGCCGTTTGTAGGGTCCATTCTACCCAGGCGCTACCGCAATGTACCTCACCTTTCGCGAGAGTGGCTACCGATTCCAGATCGCCGTACCGTCGGACCTCTGGCCCATCCTTGGCAAGACGCCCGAGGCAGACGGTTGTGGCGCGCGAAACCACGCGTCGCCTTGGTCAACACAACATCTTGTGCTATCGAGTCGAAGTCTCCCACAAGAGAAGGCGATTTGAACTTGGGCGCAAAGGCATCGACTGCCATAGAAAATGCCGATATTGAAATACCCACAACCTCCGCACTATGGGTCGATGTACCTCCGTCTTGCTTGACGGTGAAGGCCATCTTTCCGACTTACCCATCGGAAGACGTCATCCGCGAGATCAAGGACCACTGCCTCGATAAGGGAACGCCGTACACGTGGCGCGGCCACACGCACACCGCCCCTCCCAAGGACGGCAAGATGCCGATCTATGTCGGTCGCATCGAGATTTCAGCCGATGCCCGGAAACGCAAAGAATTCTCCCCGTGTCCCTGCTGCACCCCCAACCATCGCAAGTTCGGCGAAGGCCTTATCGCATGGTTCGAAGACGAGCAGGTCATCCGCCTGATGGGCAAGGATTGCTTCGCGGCGATCAACCGAGTCGGACATGAAGATGCCTATGCCGATCTGGTTCGGCGCGAGAACGAGCGCCGCCAGCTCGACTACATCCTGAGCATTATTGACAAGCTGCCGCATTGGGTGCGTAGCGGTGACGAACTGCTGACCATCGCCAAGGCGGCGGATGCATTCTATCCCGTGATCGAGGACCGGATCGTCAAATCACAGGGCGTGTCGAATTTCTGGCGCGAGATCAGGGGCGGCGCTCTACATGTCGACGAGGAGGTCGTTAAGTTTTCCGTTGGCCGGGATGGCTATGAAGCAGGCTCAGACGACAAGGATGATGACGGCGAGGAGAAGAAGCAGCCGACCGAAAGCATCCGCGTCGCCATTCTCGGTATCGAAGGACAGGCGGCAATGGACCCCAAGAGGCGTCCGATCTACCCGCCGCTTTCGGAAGCGGTAGAGGGTCTGAAGAAGACGCGCACGACTACGAGGGACGAGGTTCTAGCGCTCAGCCCGAATGATCGGCAGACTATAGCCCGTGAACTAAAGCGCTTTCTTGACCTGATCACGAAGGCCCGGGACGATCTTCGCCAGCAATTGCCGTTTCTGACCCAGATCAACGTCAATCGCCTCAACCAGTGGGCAGGAGACCCAAGGTCTCCGGTGTCGCGTTCTAGCTTCTCGATCCGGCGCTGGAACAACAAGCTCTATATCGGCGGGCGTCGCGGCGACTACCCGTTCGACATCCCGGACGAGCTGACGTCACTTCTTCTGCCGGAGCTGGATGCCTAACGGTGACGATGACTTGCGGATTGAAGGAAGTAAACGAATACCTGAAGTCGAACGTCCTAACACGGCCGTTCGGCTGGCAGGACATGGAGGATCGGCACGTGATCGAAGTACCCGAGGAGATTGAGTCTATTATCCAAGGCTTCGACCAGTCCGAAGAAAAGCTGGCGGCCAACGTGATATCGGCTGCCCTAGGTCCTGCACGGACGAAACTTGCGGACAATGCAGATGCGTTCCACAACGCGTGGCCCGACGCCATGGCCTTCGCTCTCCAGCGGGAAGCCGAGAACATGGGACCGTGGAACACCTACTTCGGAGCATGGAGTTCAGGTACCAAGACCGATGGTTCTGATTGGTATGGACCTGATGTCCGGGAACTGACACCAGAGGTGATCGAGCACTGGGAAGAACGAGCGAAATTCCTAGGTCATCCGGTTCTGAAAGGCCGCTACGCCGATCTCGTTTGGGAGTTCAGTAGGCCTGTTTCGAAGAAACGTACCGATCCTGAATTCGCTCGCATCGCCATCGACAGCTATCTCGACTCGGTTGAGAAGGATATGCGGCCGGATCAATATGACAACATCGTTGTACTCAAGCGCGCAGCGCGCCTTGCGGCCTCGATTAACGACGCAGGCCGTATCGCTCGGGCAAAGGACGCGCTTCTCGATGCCTTCGACAAGTCGGTCGCCGACCAAAGCTGGTGGTGGTCGGTCTCCGACGAACTCCTGGAGAATAGAAAGCTCGCGTTAAGCGAAGACGACCGCGAGCGGTTGCGGGCTGGCTGGGAAACCCTGTTCGCCGGATACGCCGCGGTGGGCGTCGACGGCTTTGATCCCCATCACGCGGAGAGTGTTGGCGACCGTCTCATCGGTTTTTATCGGAAGGCTGGTGCGTCGGCGGAAGTCGAGCGTGTCGCCAAGGGCATAGCCGACGCGTTCATCCATATTTCGCTCGCTGGAAGCGCCATGCAGGCGATGGCGTGGCTTGAGACCTCTATCGAATATGCGTCGGTGGCCGGAGACAAGGAACGGGCCAAAGCCCTCAAGCTTGAGCGCGAAGAGGCGATCCGCAACAGCCGCAAAGAGATGCAGTCGTTCACGACGACGATGACGATTACCAAGGAGGAGGTGGACGAATTCCTCGCCATCGTCGTCGACAAGGACCGTTGGCAGCAGGCTCTCTTCAACATTGCCTTGGAATTCACCGAGCCTAGGGAGCGGCTCTGGATTTCGCTGCAGCGCGAAGCGCGGGCCGCGCCGCTTATGGCGATGTTCTCGTCGTCAATCCTCGCCGACGATCATCAGGCCGCGATTGTCGGGTCGACTGAAGACGATAAGGAAGGAAACCTCATTCGGCGTTCCAATACCTGGCAACAACTCAATCGGCAGCTTTTGGCGAGGGCGCTTGACGAGACGGTGGACTTTCATCGTCTGTCTCCGGAAGAGATCGCAAGTTTCATTTTCCAGTCCGACCTGTTCGATGATTTCCCCCTCATGCGCGAAGGCATTAAGGCCTGGATGAACGCGGATTACATCAAAGCGCTGTTCACGCTCGTACCGCTCGTCGAGTCAGGTATCCGGACGTTGGCAAAAAACCTTGGGGAGGTCACGACAAAGGCTAAGCGTGGCACACCCGGATGGGAGGTATCTTCCAACCTCGGCGACTTCCTCGCCATGGATTCGGTTCAAAAGGCTCTGGGTCCGGACATCATCCTGCAGATCAAATCGATCTTCGCTGACGCCCGAGGGACCAATCTTAGGAACCTCGTGGCACACGGCCTAGCCTCCTCGTCATATGCGAACTGGCATGTTTGCGACCTGATCGTTCACACTCTCTTGGTCATGGGGGTCTACGAGGGTGTTCGCGATGTCGTTGCGCAACGCGGGGCGAAAGACGCCGAAGATGCCGAACTCGACGAAGACGTTCCTGTCGCCGAACCTGTGGCAATTGAAGAAGCTTGACGCTTCACTTCGACCCGGCGCTAGGGTTTGACGCACTGTTTCGAGTGCAATCACCCGTCCTTACCCGAAAGGCGCGACAAAAAAGCTTGGCCCGACTGCCGCAACACCGATCGGCACGCGTCGAGTTGGCTCCTGAGGTATTCTAGAGCACGCTCGCCTTCTGCCAAACAGTCGCTTCCAACAAGGCCCAAAGATACTGCTTTACGTCTGAGCGGCAGAATCCCTGCATACACATAGGTTGCGTGCAGTACTCGATCGGGTTCCCAGCGCTGCTCCCGCCAAGGCACAGAAATTAACCGAGATGTCGCCGTGTCAAATGAAGGATCGAGAACCTCTCCCAACACCAGCCAAGTGCTGAGCTCCTGATGGAGACTTTCGTGATACAGATTTTCAGCAAGAAAATACGGATTTTCCTCTCCTTGGACGGTCATCGGCGGCAAATGTCGTAGGGCCTTGGATGTCACAAAAGTGCAATGGGGGAGTGCAGGAAACGTAGAGGAAGTCAGCATCGTCCTACTACTCAGCGCACTAAATTCCAGCCATACGATTTGGCTTGTCCAAGTCATGACCGAATTCAAAGCATCAACGTCCAATTCACTCAGGATATCGAGCGCGGTCCCAACTTTGGCAGAAAGTTCACCAACGGGTTCAGTCGTTCCGAAGTGGCCTCGAAGATCAACGTTTCTCAGGTAAGATGTTAGGTCCGTGCCCGCGACTATTCTGATCATTCGACCGTTTATTTCGATCGTCGCGACATTAGGCCTCGAAATTCCGGTGAATGGGTCCTCTTGGCCTTCAAATGAACTCAGCCCAAGAGCTTTTCTGCACCTGAATGTCGGGAAAGCGTTCGGCCACGCCTCAAGGTCTCCGGAACGAGCGGAGTATGCTCGCACGGCGGAATTATGCTGAATAAGCGAACCAGCATTAGGGGTTGTTGACGGGTGAAAAGCCGGCACGTTCATCTCCCATGCGTTCCAGCTTCTGCACTATCGTTGGCTGCGCCGCCAAAAAGTGCGGGTTGTTTTGGATATGGTGATCATCAAGATGGGCAAGCAGCGCTTGCACGCGCTCAACCGGGGTCAGTCCAGGGTCAGGGACCAACTCCGCCAAGCGTCGTTCGAGGCGAGAGACCTTTTCAAGCGCAGGCTGCAAATATTGGCGCTCCGGCACTCGATCTTGCACAACGCGCGCTAAACGCTCAAGACGCTCATCTGGTGATAGCGAATGGTCGGGCAGGGCGCCTGCTAAGATACGAGACAATTCATCGAGTCGTCTTGCGGCATCGTCATTCACAGCGGCGAAAACCTTCGGATCAGGTACAGAATGATCCAGCCGTGCAGTTAAGCGACTAACAGATGAATTTTCCATAAACTCCTCCCTATGAATTTCTTTAGCATATACTTGGTTGTACAATCGGTCAAGTTTAGATTCTTGCGTGTATTACCGTGATCAAGAAAGAACTTTGTCTTCTTCGATTCCCATGGAGCAACCCTCGGAGAGCCTTTCCTGCTCACCGATTACTTTTCAATTGGCCTTACTTTCACGATCCCCGGCGCCTCTGTTGTGGATTCGAATGGCTTCATGTATTTCTTGATATTCTACTCAAGCATGACGAGCTTGTATTGCTTTATCATACAGAATAATATGTACACTCTCGAAAGAACAATGAAATTTGCAATAATGAACAAATTTCCATTAGAGCTTAGAGGGATATATATAGAAAAATACTTCTGCCTCGAGAATTTTCCTCCTCCGTCTCCAACGCAACTCCCTCACATCAGCTACTCTCGCATCTACAGCCAGTTCTTTATGGTAGCGTCGGCAGCGTTCCTTATAGCTACCCTCATTTACTTCAGCTGTTATACGGCTCTCTACATGGCAGTTGCGGTCGATATTTGGAAAAACGCTCGACTTGGGATTTGGAGCTATGTCATCCTCACTCGAATGAGGATGCCCTACAGGGATTACACCGTACTCCACGAATTCAGAGCCCGCCACAAATCGCGCCATCGCAGTATGAAAAGCGCCCAAAGGAAGTTTACGGCGAAGGCGTGGCGGATTGGCTTAGCTTGGTCGAGCGAGGATACAACAAGCGGAACAGCGATAGTGAAAATCCGAAGCCATCAGCATCATAGATTGCGTCGGGGCAGCGCACACCAATTTCTCCGAAGCATTGTTGATTTCGAGGCCGACGGCGAAGATGCCGGAACGATTCAGACTCTCCGTTGCCCAGCCTGATAACTCAACTCTCTTCGAGAAGCCGAACCTCTGCCCGGGAAATCCAAGCCTCCTCCACAACGCGATCCCAACACGATAAGCTGCTCCAAACTTTCAGCACATAGCCACTTCACTGCCAACGACGCAGAGGGGAGACCAGCAATGACGAATTTCAAGGCTGAAGACGAAGCGATCGGAACGATTATTCTGGTGGAGGAACTGTTTCAAAGCTTGGTCAAGTCCGGCATCGTGCCTGCGGCCGTTATGGCGGATGTCGTGCGCGGCGCCGTTGCGAGGCTGGATACGACCGATCATTTCGGCGCGGGTGCGGCTGTCCGCCACTATTTCGAAAGCTGGCTGTCGAAGTAGATAATCTTCGCTGGGTGCATAGGATGCATAAGATGCATAGGCAGTTTTCAACTGCTCTATAGGAAATGTCAGATTCAATGCCTGTCATGTCATCGTCTGACATTTCCCACACGACCAATGAAAAATCCTATGCATCCTATGCACAGAGGTATCTGAAAGCCCTATCAAGGCGGATTTTAATTCTCATTTCGACGAAATCATCCGTGCGGCCTAGCGTTGTCACGTCGGCAGCGCCTTTGCCTCAACTTTTCCCAGCGCTTTCGACCTCCCAGAGAACCCCGTTCACGCGGTTTTTCCCTGCGCTGACGATCATCTGCCCGTTGACGATCCTGCCGACGTGCTTGCGCAGAAAGCCGCTGAAGCGCGTCCTATTCAGCTTACCGCGCTCGATGAATTCGCCAAGCGCCTCCACCAGCTCCTCATGCCGGCGGTTGCCGATCGGATCGAAGGCTCCTTCGTCCACCATCCTGGCGATATCGGCCGCGGCCCAGGGCTTGCCGACCGGCAGGGCCGCGATGATCGCCGCCGTGCGCTCCTTCTCCGGGTCGTTGTCCTGATCCTGGCCGCATTGCCGAGCGGATCGGGCAGGCCGAGCCAGACGAGCGCGGAGCGGACGAGGTTCGACCATTGCTCGAAGGAACCGAGCGCCGGCGAGACCTTGTCGGCCTCATTGGCGACGAAGGCCCGCAGGAGCGTCAGGGCTGATGTCACGATCTCCACCCGCTGCCGGCGTGTGTCCTCGATGACGTCGCTCTCGAAGACGCGCTCTTCCGGTCGCTCGACGCCGGCATCGAGGTTGATCAGCACCACGCGCCGCGTCAGGTCTCCGGCAAAGCGCAAGCCATTGCCTGTGGCGCAGAGCATGACCGCCGTTGCCGAATCCAGCGCGAGGGTCTTGCCGAGCGGGCGGATACTGACTTCCTCCTGGGACAGAACCTGGCAAAGGTGATCGGAGCGGAGCGCCACCGACAGGTTGTCGAGATTGATGAAACTGTCGCCCTGCAGGAGCCGTGACTCCAGGACCTTGCGCAGTTCGTTGTCGTCGCCCGCATAGGAGTTGACCGCTGCCGTCCGGCCGGTTGCGAGAATGGCGGCAACGTCCACCAGCTTGGATTTGCCGGTGCCGGGCGCCGTCGCATTCACGCCGAACAGCGGCGCGGTTTTCAGGCTGGGGCGGATGATCGTCGTCAGGATCATGGCGAGTGCTGCCGATTCATCGACGCCGGCCACGAATGGGAAGCTCGCGACAAGCTTCCTGATGCTTTCCAGCGCTGTCGCCGCCAAAGCCCTGCCGGGGCATTCGGGGATTTCGGGCCATGTCTTGTCCGATTCGAAGAGTATGCCGGTTTGCCGGTCGAAGCCCTGCGCGTTTATGATAGTGCCATCGCTGCGCATCATCGGCAGGGACACGACCGCCCTGATCTGCGGGAAAGGCCATTCTCCGTGTCGCGCAATGACGGATCTGGCGACCAGCGCCGGGCAGGACACAGGCCTATGGCCGAGCGTCACTCTCGCGTCGGGTTTCAGCCAGCGTATGTGTTTCGTCAGTATTTCGGTCATCGCATCCTCATCGGCGGGGACCAGCACCGTCTTTTCCTTCCCCGCAATGCGGACGGCGCGAAACAGGACCGTGTCGCGGGCATAGAGCGGCGCGCCGGCATCGATCGCCAGGCGGCAGGCATTCGTTACCGCTTGCGAAAGGTCGGCTTCATCGAAGAGCAACGTCGGCCTTTCGTCTCCCTCTCGGGTCGGTGAGGGCATGTCACGGACGATCGCTTTGCGCCGCGACGCGCGGCCTACAGCCTCGACCGTTACAGGCTTTTCGTCCTCAGCACCCGGCGGCGCGAAGGGGCGCACCGTGGCCTGTATGAAGGCATCGATCTCGGTTTGCGTCCATCCAGCGTCCAGCGCATCGGCGCAATCCCAGCCGCGACCGGGATAGAGGCCCGCCCGCCAGTCTTCGACGCGATAGGTTTCGAGCTCGCTTGCGGCACCGATATCGGCAAAGCCGACAAGCCGGATGCGAGCCCCAAGGCTCGCCAGCTGCGCGGCGATTTCATTTGCCGCCGCCATGCCCGGGGGATCGAAATCCGGCCAGATCACCACATCGCGGCCTGATAGCGGCGACCAATCGGTGTGCTTGACGCCCTGCGTTCCGCCCGCCCAGGAAACGACCGCCCGCCCGCTCGATTCATGCAGCCTGTCGCGGCACTTCTCGCCCTCGACAACAAGCACTTTTCCCTCGCCGATATCCTGCAAACCATAGAGCGGCCGGGGCTTCGGGAACGGG
The DNA here is from genome assembly GCF_000281145.1 of Rhizobium sp. CF142. Taxonomy (NCBI): domain Bacteria; kingdom Pseudomonadati; phylum Pseudomonadota; class Alphaproteobacteria; order Hyphomicrobiales; family Rhizobiaceae; genus Rhizobium; species Rhizobium sp. CF142. The sequence goes on from NZ_AJWE01000142.1 coordinate 37,749, forward strand.
AAGCGGCACCATGTTTCGGTCCCGTCGGGCAGGCGGACAAACATGACCATGGGCGTTTCCTTGCCGCCATCGGCGAGATCACGACGCAGCACGTAGCCAAGGAGCGAACCGTCGGTGCTGCGATAGGGAAAGACCATCGACGGCGCAAAGGAGCCCCATTCGGAGCGCGCGCCCCTGCGCTTGGGATTGTAGAGCCTGATACGCTGGCCGGCCTGCAGCAGATCCGCCGGCGGCGGCAGGGCCGTTATGCCCTCATAGACATCCGGCGCCCTGGCCTGCTCTAGCCGGGCGTTCGGCCGGCTGCCAATGCCGCCGCCGAGGATGCGGATCGCTTCAGGCAGATCGACGCCCTTCACCTCCCGCACGAAATCAAGGACATCGCCTTGTTTGCCGCAGCCGAAGCAATGGAAACGCTCCATTCCATCGTGTGCTATGAAAATCTTGAAGGATGGCGTGCCTTCGGCATGGAACGGGCAGCACGTCTCGAACTCCCGTCCGTTCCGGCCGAGCTTGTAGCCGTATTGCGTGACGGTCGAAGACAGCGACACGTCACGCCGCAAACGTGCGATATCATCAGTGTCGCCCAAGGATGCGTATGAATGTGTTCGTGACATGAAATTTTCCGGGTGAGTTAAAGACTTGATTTTTTCCGGGGGCGGCCGTTGATGCATCGCCCGTGGCCCCCTCATCCGCCCTTCGGGCACCTTCTCCCCGAGGGGAGAAGGGGGAAAACAGGCGCCGCGGCACGTCCCCTTCTCCCCAGTGGGGAGAAGGTGCCCGAAGGGCGGATGAGGGGGCTACAGGCACCAGGCCAGCCATCAAAAGACGATCTCAGCCCTCTCGATGACAACATCGAACAGCACGTCGCCGCCGCGCGGCAGCATCGCCGGTCGACATCTGCGGTCCTCATCCGATCCTTCGGACCACCTGACCGATGAAGGCGCTAGTCCGAAGCCTGAACGTTCCGATCCACGAAGCTCTGCAGATCCCGAGGGCGAAACAGCGTGCGCGAACCGAGTTTCACGAATGCAAGCTGGCCGGCCTTCATCTGCCGGTAAATGCTGGCGCGGCTGATGCCGGTCGCCTCTGTGACTTGCCTGATGTTGAGCAGAATTTTCGGGCTGGCTTCCACCTGTTCTCTCCGAGTCTGGTTGTGTATCCGGCCGTATCCATAGGAGGCAGACGGTTGTCGGGACGAAGTCACTCCGATGGGGTTATTCTCCGGGCCGGCTCCTTCCGGGGCGAAGCTTGCCCGGGCCGCCATGAGGGATTTTTCGGACAGCACCAGAAATGGATCGTGCTTTCGGGCGTTGAATGACAGTGCCCCCGCTTCTGGTAAGGCTTGGCAAAGCAAAAGCCGGTAATGTTCCGATGTGGCGCGATCCGGAGCGAGAGGGGTGGCAAGGGCTGCTGCCCGCCGGGCGCGACCATCCGGGGACTTACCATGAAGAAACTCATCATTGCTGCAGCCTTTGCGGCATTCCTGCCTGTGATGGCCCAGGCGGAAACGCTGGAATTTCCGAGCGACGATCCGGTCGCGACCGTTACCATTCCCGACAACTGGGGACCGAAGGAAACGGAGACCGGCATCGACGCTTCGTCGGCCGATTCGGCGATCTATCTTTCGATCGACGTTGCCGATGAGAAGACCAGCGACAAGATCATCGACGAGGCCTTCGCCTTCCTGCAGAAGAACGGCGTGAGCATCGAGGAGAAGACCCAGAAGGAATCCGAAGCCGAGATCAACGGCATGAAGATGAAGACCTTCGACTGGGATGGCACCGACAAGGAAGGGCCCGTCAATATCGGCGTTGCCGTGCTTTCGCCTGCTGAAGGCAAGCTGCTGCTGATCACCTATTGGGGCACCAAGGGCAAGCAGGATGCCCATGACGACGAGTTGATCGCCATCATCAGCTCGCTGAAGCCGGCCGGCTGACATTGAGACAATGCGAGGCGCTGCCGGCAGGGCGGCGCCTTTTTCATGAGGGAACAAGTGCGCGCCGACACGGTTCCTTTTCCATGGCGAAAACAGGCACGATCCGCATCGGCATATCCGGATGGACCTATGCGCCCTGGCGCGGTGTCTTCTATCCCAAGGGGTTGGCCAGGAAGAGCGAGCTTGCCTATGCCTCCCGGCAATTTCCCTCCATCGAGATCAACGGCACGTTCTATGGGCTGCAGAAGCCGGATGTTTTCGCCCGCTGGCGTGACGAGACGCCCGAAGGCTTCGTCTTTTCGGTCAAGGGATCGCGCTACATCACCCATCTCAAGCGCCTGCGCGATATCGAAACGCCGCTTGCCAATTTCCTCGCCTCCGGCCTGCTGCGGCTAGGCCCGAAACTCGGGCCGATCCTCTGGCAATTTCCGCCAAGCCTGACATTCGATGCCGATCTGTTTGCCCGGTTTCTGGCAATGCTTCCCAAGGATACAAATGCTGCGGCCGAGATCGCGAAGCGGCATGACGAACGGCTCGATGGCCGTGCCTGGACGAAGAGCGAGACGAGGCAGCCCATGCGCCACGCGCTGGAAATTCGCCACGACAGTTTCTGCACGCCTGGCTTCATCGAATTGCTGCGTGAATACAAAGTCGGGCTGGTGGTCGCCGATACCGTGGAATGGCCGTTGCTGATGGATGTGACGGCTAATTTCATCTATTGCCGCCTGCACGGATCGGAACAGCTTTATGTCAGCGGCTATAGCGACGAGGCGCTCGATCACTGGGCTGGACGCATCGATGCCTGGACGCATGGGATCGAGCCCGATGATGCCAACCGTATCAAGTCGCCGCTGAAACGCTCGGCGAAGGGCCGCGATGTCTATGTCTATTTCGACAATGACGTGAAGGTACGCGCACCGGCCGATGCCCGTTCACTTGCCGAACGGCTGGGCGTCGCACCGCCACCCGATAACAGCGTACCGGTTCATCCGAAACGGCGCGGCAGCAGAAGCGTGGTAGAAGAGCCGCGCCGGCATTGGCCGACGCCACGGTCTGCGCCTTAGACTAGAACGGCCTGATCGGTGCGATCCTCGGCGCCGAAGAATTTCAGATAGCGCTCGACTTCGGCCGGTTCGCCTGTCGCCTTCTGCGGATTGTCCGACAGCTTGACCGCCGGGCGGCCATTGGCGTCGCTCACCTTGCAGACGATGGAAATCGGCAGGAAATCGGAACTGTCGTTCGGCGCGCAGCCGGCGAAGTCGTTCGTCAGGTTGGTGCCCCAGCCGAAGCTCATGCGGACGCGACCCTCGAAATGCCTGTAGGTGTCGATGATCGCATCGACATCGAGGCCATCGGAGAAGATCAGGAGCTTCTGGCGCGGGTCGCGGCCCATCTTTTTCCACCAGTCGATGATCTTTTCGCCGCCTTCGACCGGCGGAGCGCTGTCCGGGCGGAAGCCGGTCCAGTCGGCCACCCATTCCGGCGCGTCGCGCAGGAAGGCGGCCGTTCCGAAGGAGTCCGGCAGCACGATCAAGAGATTGCCGCCATAGAGCTTGTTCCAGTCGCGCAGCACCTTATAGGGCGCGTTCCCGAGCTGCTCGTCGGTTTCGGCAAGGGCAGCCGCCACCATCGGCAGCTCATGGGCATTGGTGCCGACGGCTTCGAGATCGGAATCCATAGCCAGCAATACATTACTGGTGCCGGTAAAGGCCGGGCCGATGCCTTCCTTCAGCGCTTCCACGCACCAGCGCTGCCAGAGGAAGCTGTGGCGGCGCCGCGTGCCGAAATCGGAAATGCGCAGGCCGGGCAGCTCACGCAGCTTTTCCACCTTGGCCCACATCTTGGCCTTGGCGCGGGCATAGAGCACATCGAGCGTGAACGGCCCCATCGTTTTCATGGCGGCGCGGGAGCGCATCTCGTTGATGATGGCAAGGGCCGGGATTTCCCACATGGTCGTTTCCTTCCACGACCCATGGAAATCGAGCACATATTGCCCGTCCTTCTTGGAAAGCTCGTATTCCGGCAGCTGGAAATTGGAGAGCCAGGCGAGGAATTCCGGCTCGAAGATCTGGGCGCGGCCATAGAAGCTGTTACCGGCGAGCCAGATCATTTCCTTCTTGGCGAGTTTCAGCGTGCGCGCGTGATCGAGCTGCTCGCGCAACTCGCCCTCGTCAATCTGTTCGGCGAGGCGCACGCGCTTGGTACGGTTGATGAGCGTGAAGGAGGCGTTGACGTCAGGATAAAGCTTCCAGATCATCTGCAGCATCAGGAGCTTGTAGAAATCCGTGTCGATCAGGCTGCGCACGATCGGATCGAGTTTCCAGGTGTGATTGTAGACGCGTCTTGCGATATCGGTCCTGGCCATGAAGCTCCTGCCTGTCCGCCAATCCGGTCAGGTGCGGCCTTGGTAACGGCCAGCGCACGAAACCGGCTCGTGCGCTTTCTTATCGAAAAATCGATCGGCAAAGTCCAGAAAAAACAACAGGCAACGTGTCGCCCTCGCCAGACCCGTTACTGCGCTGGACTTACGGGCTGGGCCGGGGTGGCGTTCTGTGCGGGAGCTGCCGGAAGCTGCGACTGCATCTCGTGGCCCGGCTGCGGCGGGGCGATGTCAGTGGCTTGCTTCTGACCCCAGATTGCGACGGGGATCCAGACGAGGAAGGCCAGCACCAGCGCAACAACCAGCACGGTCAGGATGCGATAACCCGTACGGCCCTGCCTGGCCTTGACAGGCGAAATCCGTTCTTCGGCATGAAGCTTGCGATCGGACCTTTCCCACCGCGTTCCCATATGAGCCATGGTCGTCTCCTTGCGGTATTCCGCGGGCAAGGCTCGCGGAGATCCTGTCAGGAAACGAGGAGCGGTGCGGGATGGTTCCAAAGGGATCTGGAGCATGTCGTTATCGCGAAGCCGCCCATTACATATCTGCATTGCATAATAGGAAGTATGCGTTTGCCTAAGATGAGATCATAAGGCGCGTAGCTGATGCACATGAGAGTCCTTGATATGGATTGGGTCCCTGTAGTTTTCGTTACGTTCAAGGTTTTCGCTTTAGGAACGGCCATGTTCTTCGCCATCAAGTGGCATTACGATCGAGGAGAGATAGCGGAGAGGCGAGCGGTACTGCGCGCGGGCGGCAAGATGGCCGCATTCTTCGCGCTGGCGCTACTCGGCGTGGGGCTCGTCACCTTCGTCCTTAGCAGCAAGCTCGGTTTGGACTTGAGCCTCCCATGATCACGTCATCAAGCGCGAGGGCCGCACACGCTCAGGCCCGAGAAGCCCCTGGGATCAAAGCGGACATTGCACATCCCAGTGAAGCTTCTAATAAGCTGGTGATTATTCGGGACCAGCAGACGGACGAAGGACGACGATGGATTTTGATGTTGAGTTGACAACTTATCCTGGGCTTGATGAGCGCATTGTCGTTATTCGCGCAGGTGACGAGGTTGATTGTGTATTCGTGCGCACAGAACGTTTCAACGTACTGGTTGATACACTGGCAACGCCAGCCCTGTGCCGACGCGCACTGGAACTTCTGGCTGATGTCAGTGGAGATCGTCCTCTTTTCGTCGTCAACTCACACATGGACTGGGACCATTTTTGGGGAAACCGTGCCATAGATGGCGTCCCGATTATCGCCCATGACAAGGCCATGGAGCGACTGCGCGACCCTTCGGCCCTGCAAACACTAAGGGAAAAGAGAGCGCTCGAACCACGCTTCCAGAAAGTTGAAATCCTACCGCCGACCTTGACGTTCTCAGGTGAGAGGATGGTGCTTCATGGTGGAGATTTGACTCTGGAACTTCTGCACACGCCTGGACATACGCCCGATCATGTTGCTGTTTGGATACCAGAGTTGCGCGTTTGCCTGGCGGTGGACGCTGTCGAGAATCCTATTCCTGAGGTCTGGAGCCGAGCGCCGGATGACCTTCGAAGCCTTTGCTCGTCGTTGAAGAAAATCCAAGACCTGAACCCGAAGCACCTCATTGTGGCACATGGCCAGACAGACGACCCCGCTGTTGTCGGGAAAAACCTCGCCTACTTCCAGAAATTGCGGGACGAAGTCGCTCAACTGCCAACGCTAGGTCCGGCCGATCAGCTATTGGCGGAACGGCCGAGCCTGGGGCTTGAGAATTTCGTTGTGCTCCCTGCCTCCATGCCGGACGAAACTCGGACCTTCTATAGGCGCTGCCACATATCGAATTTGGATGCCGCGATAGTTGCCCATCAGGAAGGCGTCGACTTTATTTGAATATGACGGTCCGTGACTGCTCCGTTCTGGAGGGTACGGGAGTGCACGCGGCATCACTTGGGTTGATGCCGCCGCTTAGTTGCGGTACGCTTACTGCAGAGTTTGATCCTTGGGAGGGATCGGGACGGCCGATTCGAAACGCTTCCGATTAACGATGTGGCTCACAGTTCCAACGTTAAGCTGAAATTCGATGGCGGTCTTTGTCTGTGACCATCCCTGGTTATGGATAGCCCAAAGAACATTACATGCCTTGTTATAAGAGCAAGGAAAAGAGTCAGTCGTCGTCTTGCGCATAGGTCAATCCTTTCTGCGCTTCGATTGAAGATGACCGACTAGAAAAGCGAATCCTGTGTGGCTTCCCTAGTCGGGTATGTCATGCAAACCGGATCAGGTGTTCCACCACCTGATCCGGCATATTTAGACCGGTAATAACGGTCCATGGTATTTAGCCATGTCGTACCTCCGTGTTTGGCGCTTTCGACTGCGCGGGGTTAACGATAGGATGGGGAAACGTGGTCAAGACGTTTCCCCATCAGACGATCCCAAAAGATCTTCAAAACTCGAATGAGTCTCCAATCTTACGGGAACCCATAGGTCGCGACCGCTTTTTTTGATGTGTCCCTCTTTGTTGAGGGACCAAAGCGTTCCGCGAACCGAATTCGGTTTTATACCAGTCATCATAACGATCTGCGACTTGCTGAGGCCTTCTGGATGTTCCTGAATCAGTTTCAGGATCGCGGGTTTTACCGTCCCTGGTGCGGCTCTGCCATCATCTGAATCTGTCTCTTCGTTCTGTATCTGTCTGTTCTCTATTTTTTCCGCAGAACGGTGTTTGCCGATGCCCGATATCATCGCCATGATTTCTTTTTGAGCGGCTATAAAGCCTGCGTCAAAACCTTCGGCGTAGCCTTCTTTGCGCCCCTTATCAAAGGAATCCTGCATAGCTGTTTGAAAGCTATCGAATGCGGCTTTTGCCACCGTCGCCACTGTACCGCCAAGAGACATAGGAATCACTCTCCTTTAACTTAAGGAGTTATATAACCCCGTAAATGTACTTTTGAAAGCGATTATATCATCGTGCGTACAGAGAAGTGCTAGAAGACGTTTTGAGTTTGATACATAAGGCCGCGTTTCAGCGCAGAAGTACGTTACAGCAAATGGAGACGTTAACCCGCCTGCGACAGAGGTCGCGCAATTCCGCTTTTGGGCCGGAAACAGACATTGGTGGCGCTTACCACATAGTTCCGCACTTTTGCGCGACGCGCTCTAGTACCCCGCCTTGCGATCGACGACGTACTGCAGCGGCTCGCCGCGTTCGAAACGGGCGATCTGGGTTTCAACGTGGCGGAAGAGCGCGTTTTCTTCCGAGATCGCGGCGTCATGCGGGGTGATGAAGACAGTCTCCAGATGCCAGAGCGGGCTGTCTGATGGTAGCGGCTCGACCTCGAAGACATCGAGCGAGGCGCCGCCGAGCACACCGCTTTCAATCGAAGCGACTATATCGGCCTGGACCTGGCTCTTGCCGCGGCCGGCATTGATGAAGACGGGCTTGCCGAGCGCGCCGCTATGGCGCAGCTTGGCGAAGAAGGCCTTGTTGTAGAGGCCCGTCGTGTCAGACGTCAGCGGCAGCAGGCCGACGACGATGTCGGTCTTCGACAGGAAGGTATCGAGCTCTGGGCCGTCGAAGGTTTCGATGCCTTCAACCTCTTTCTTGGAGCGCGACCAGCCGATCACGTTGAAGCCCATGACGCGCAGCTTGGCGACGGCATCCTGGCCGAGAATGCCGAGGCCCATGACACCGACGGTGATTTCGGCGGCTTCCGGCGGCACGAGCTTGCCCCAGACCCGGTCGCGCTGGTCCCGGTCATGCGCGCGCTGCAGGCGCAGATGCATGAGGCACTGCATGACCACCCATTCGCTCATGCGCGTCGTCAGGCTGCGATCGACGAAGCGGACGATCGGCAGATCGGGCAGGTCGGGAATGGACAGGATGCTATCGACGCCGGCGCCACCGGAGAAGAGCACTTTCAGGTTCGGCGCGCGCTGAAAGATATCGGCATCCGGCTTCCACAGAAGCGCATAATCCACGCCGGTCAGGTCGAGTGCCTTGCTGGCGGGGTCAGCGGCGTTGATGCTGCCGCGGTCGGCAAAGGCGGTCTTGAGGATGCGGGCGACGGTTTCGGGGTCGAACTTGAGATCGACGAGAATGGGAGGTCTTGCTGACATGGTCTTCTTTACTGCTGCCCGTCTTTTACTGCTGAATTGCTGGCGTCGGCACCGCCTCGATATTGAAGGCGGCGGCCATCAGCGCCCTGGTATAATCATCCTTGGGCGCGCGGAAAATCTCCGCTGACGGCCCCTGCTCCACCACCTTGCCGAAACGCATGACGATGACGTCATTGGCGAGCGCCTTGACCACTTTCAGGTCGTGGCTGATGAAGAGGTAGGCGAGATCGTGCTTCTTCTGCAGATCGCGCAGCAGGTCCACGACCTGCGCCTGCACGCTCATGTCGAGCGCCGAGGTTGGCTCATCGAGCATGACGAAGCGCGGCTTCAGCACCATGGCGCGGGCAATCGCGATGCGCTGGCGCTGGCCGCCGGAAAATTCATGCGGGAAGCGCCACCGGGTCAGCGGATCGAGGCCGACTTCTTCGAGCGCCCAGCAGACGCGCTCATCGCGCTCTTCTGATGACAGCGAACGCTCGTGTACCTTCAGCCCCTCGGCGACAATATCGCCGACCGACATGCGCGGGCTGAGCGACCCATAGGGATCCTGGAAGACGACCTGGAGCTGGTTGCGCAGCGGGCGCATATCCGTGAATGAATAGCTTGCTATATCCTTTCCGACGAAGGAAATGCGGCCCTTCGAGGAGATGAGGCGCGTGAGCGCCAGCCCGAGCGTGGTCTTGCCGGAACCGGATTCGCCGACGACGCCGAGCGTCTGGCCGGCGCGCAGCTTGAGATCGATGCCGTCGACAGCCTTCACGTGATCGACGACCTTGCGCATCAGGCCGGCCTTGATCGGGAACCAGACCTTGATGTCGCTGCCTTCCATGACGACGGGCTTGGAAGGGTCGGTCACCGGCGGTTCGCCGCGCGGCTCGGAGGCGAGCAGATGGCGGGTATAGTCGTGCTTCGGATGGGTGAAGACCTCTTCCACTGGCCCGGTCTCGACGATCCTGCCCTTGGTCATGACGCAGACGCGGTCGGCGAATTTGCGCACGATACCGAGGTCGTGGGTGATGAACAGCATGGACATGCCGTGCTCGCCCTTCAGCTTGCGCAGGAGTTCGAGGATCTGCGCCTGGACGGTGACGTCGAGCGCGGTGGTCGGTTCGTCGGCAATCAGCAGTTCGGGCCGGTTGGCGAGCGCCATGGCGATCATCACGCGCTGACGCTGGCCGCCCGAGAGCTCGTGCGGATAGGCTTTCAGGCGCTTTTCCGGCTCGCGGATGCCGACCTGGTTCAAGAGTTCCAGCACGCGGGTGCGCGCCGCCTGCCCGGTCATGCCCTGATGCAGGGCCAGGATTTCGGCAATCTGCCCTTCGATCGTATGGAGCGGATTGAGCGAGGTCATCGGCTCCTGGAAGATCATGGTGATGTCGTTGCCGCGCACCGCGCGCATCTCGCGATCACCAGCCTTCAGGAGATCCTTGCCCTTGAACAGGATTTCGCCGCTCGGATGGCTGGCGGCGGGATAGGGCAGAAGCCGCAGCACCGAATTCGCCGACACCGACTTGCCGGAACCGGATTCGCCGACAAGTGCCACAACCTCGCCCTTGCCGATATCGAAGGAGATGCGGTCGACGGCAAGCGAGGTTTCGCCACCCTGATGGAAGGCGACCGAGAGATCGCGGACGGAGAGCAGCGGCGATGTCATTGGAACGTCTTTCTCGGATCGAAGGCATCGCGCACCGCTTCGCCGATGAAGATCAGCAGCGAGAGCATGATCGACATGGTGAAGAAGGCCGTCAGCCCGAGCCATGGCGCCTGAAGGTTGGCCTTGCCCTGGGCGATCAGTTCACCGAGCGAGGGAGAGCCCGGCGGCATGCCGAAGCCCAGGAAGTCGAGCGAGGTCAGCGTGGTGATCGAGCCTGAGAGGATGAAGGGCAGGAAGGTCAGCGTCGCCACCATCGCATTCGGCAGCATGTGCCGCCACATGATGGTGCGGTTGTTGACGCCGAGCGCGCGGGCAGCCCGGACATATTCGAAATTGCGGGCTCGCAGGAACTCGGCACGCACGACGCCGACGAAGCTGACCCAGGAGAAGAGCAGCATGATGCCGAGCAGCACGAAGAAGCCGGGCGGCAGGATGGCGGCAATGATCAGCAGGATGTAGAGCACCGGCATCGAGGACCAGATCTCGATGAACCGCTGGAAAAACAGGTCGGTCCAGCCGCCGAAATAGCCCTGGATGGCGCCGGCCGTCACACCGATGACGGCCGAGCAGATGGTGAGCACGAGGCCGAAGAGAACGGAAATGCGGAAGCCGTAGATGACGCGGGCGAGAACGTCGCGGGCCTGATCGTCGGTGCCCAGCCAGTTGAGATTGCCGAGCCTGCAGCCGGGATCATCGACGCCCTGCGGATAGGCCGAGCAGCGCTCCTCCTTCGACATCAGCCAGAAGGGCGCAGTGGGTGCCGAATGCGGGATATTGGAATTGACCGACTGATAGGAATAGCGGATCGGCGGCCAGATCATCCAGCCATTCGCATTGATCTCGTCCGAGATGACGGAGGAGCGGTAGTCCGTCTCGGCCAGGAAGCCACCGAACTTCTCCTCGGGATAATCGATGACGACGGGGAAGAGGATCTCGCCCTTGTAGGAGGCGATGATCGGCCTGTCATTGGCGATGAATTCGGCAAGCAAGCTGAGCACGAAGAGGACGAGGAACAGCCAGAGCGACCAGTAGCCGCGCCTGTTCGCCTTGAAATTCCGCCAGCGGCGAATGTTGGTCGGCGACAGCAGGCCCTTGCGGGGCGGGCGGACGGGCGCTGATGTCGTCGGGTTTGCGGCGACATCCATCAGACGTCCCTCCGCTCGAAATCGATGCGCGGATCGATCCAGGTGTAGATCAGGTCCGAAACCAGACCAACGAAGAGACCGAGCAACGAGAAGATATAAAGCGTTGCAAAGACGATCGGATAGTCGCGGTTGACGACCGAGAGGTAGCCGAGGCGGCCAAGGCCATCGAGCGAGAAGATGTTCTCGATCAAGAGCGAGCCGGTGAAGAAGGCGGAGATGAAGGCGCTCGGAAAGCTTGCGATAACGATCAGCATGGCATTGCGGAAAACATGGCCGTAGAGCACCTGCCGTTCGTTCAGGCCCTTGGCGCGCGCGGTGATGACATATTGCTTCTTGATCTCGTCGATGAAGGAATTCTTGGTCAGGAGCGTCGTCGTGGCAAAGGATGCCAGCGACAGCGAGATCAGCGGCAGCGTGAGGTGCCAGAAATAATCGAGCGGCTTCTGCCACCAGGCCAGCTGGTCGAAATTATCCGAAACGAGGCCGCGCAGCGGGAACCAGTCGTAGAATGAGCCGCCGGCGAAAAGCACGATCAGCAGGATGCCGAAGAGGAAGCTCGGCACGGCATAACCGACGATGATGATGCCTGACGTCCAGACATCGAAGGTCGATCCGTCCTTCACAGCCTTGCGAATCCCGAGCGGGATGGAGATGGCATAGGAGAAGATCAGGATCCAGATACCGAGCGAGATCGAGACCGGCAGCTTCTCCTTGATGAGATTGAGAACGGTCGTATTGCGGAAGAAGCTCTCGCCGAAATCGAAGCGGATATAGTTCCACATCATTTCGCCGAAGCGGGTCAGCGGCGGTTTATCGAAGCCGAACTGCTTTTCCAGCTTGGCGATGAGCTCCGGATCGAGGCCCTGGGCGCCGCGATATTTCGAGCCGGCGTCGTCGAATTGCTGGCCCGCGTCGCCACCGCCGCCGAGGCGCTGGTCGGCGCTGTCGGCCTGTCCCGTCAGCTGGGCAATGACCTGCTCCACCGGACCGCCGGGGGCGAATTGAACGACGATGAAGGAAATCGCCATGATGCCGACGATGGTCGGTATCATCAGAAGCAGGCGGCGAAGGATATAGCCCCCCATCAGCGCGCGCCGATCCGGTGGACAGCCGCCATGCTGCGACGTTCAGATTTCGCCAATTCCCAACTTTCCTTTTGTTCGCCCTCGGCTAGAGCATTTCCGTTAAACGCTCTATCCCTTTGTTTTCACGCAATTCCGGGCGCAAAACCGCTTCCTACTCTTGCCGGAATCGCTTTACCGCCTGATTCGCGCATAATTTGGACGCCACCGACCCGATATGGCAAGGATTTCCTTATTTGCCGGCGCTGGTGGACCACCAGACACCCGGCATACCGAGACCGTATTCGGGCAGTTCGGCCGGATGCGTGATGCTGTTCCAGTAGGCAAGGCGCGAGGTGCGCGAAGTGTAGCTCGGCACGACGATGTGCTTGGCGAGCAGAACGCGGTCGAGCGCCCTTGTTGCCGCCACCAGCTCGTCGCGGTCCTTGGCGAAGATCACCTTCTTGATCAGCGCATCGATTGCGGGATCGCTGATGCCGCTGTAATTCTGCGAGCCTTCGCGCTTGGCGGCATCCGAGCCCCAGTATTCGGCCTGCTCGTTGCCGGGATTGATGGATTCGCCCCAGCCATTGTACATCACGTCGAAATCGCGCGAGCGCCAGCGGTTGGTGAATTGCGACGGCTCGATGCTGCGCACGCTGGCATCGATGCCGATCTTCTTCAGGTTCTGCGAGAAGGCGAGCGCGACTGGCTCGATGGTCGGCCCGTTGAGCAGGATTTCGAAGGAGAGCGGCTGGCCGGTCTTTACGTTGACCATGCGGTTGCCCTTCAGCTCGTAGCCGGCTTCCTTCAGCATGCCGATCGCGGTGCGAAGATTGTCGCGAAGCTTGGCCGGATCGCCGCCGACCGGATTGGCGTAGGGCGTGGTGAAGACTTCGGGCGGAAGCTTGTCCTTGACTTCGTTCAGGATCTCCAGCTCGCGGCCCTGCGGAAGGCCGGAGGAGGCAAGTTCGGTGCGGAAGAAGAAACTGTCGATCCGCTCGTAGGAGCCGTAAAAGATCGTGCGGCGCAGTTCCTCGAAATCGAAAGCATAGTTCAGCGCCTCGCGCACCTTCTCGTCGGCGAACTTGTCACGGCGCAGGTTGAAGATGAAGCCGACCATGACGCCGACCTTGCGCATTTCGCTTTCGGTTTCCTCGCGCTTGACGCGTCCGTCCTTGACGGCGGGGAAATCATAGGCGGTCGCCCAGCGCTTGGCGGCATTCTCCCACCAGTAGTCGGTGTTGTTCGAGCGGAAGGCTTCGAACATCACGTCGCGATCGGCGAAATAGGTATATTCGATCACGCCGAAATTATTCTGGCCGACATTGACGTTGAGGTTCTTGCCCCAATAGTCGTCGCGCAGCTCGTAGCGGATCTTCGATCCCGGGGTCACCGAGACCATTTTGTAGGGACCGGAGCCCATCGGAATTTCCAGCGAGGTGCGGGAAATGTCGCGCGGCTTGCCGTCTGCACCGTTCGCCTCCCACCAATGCTTGGGCACGATCACCAGCTGGCCGACGATCTGCGGCAGCTCCCGGTTGTTGGGTTCGTCGAAATTGAAGGTCACGTCGCGATCGCCGGTTTTTTCGGCCGACTTCACGTGGCGATAATAGAACTCCATCTGCGGATCGTTCTTCTTCGCCTGCTCGAAGCTGAAAACGACATCATCCGGCGTCACTGGCTGCCCGTCGGCCCATTTGGCCTCGGCGCGCAGGCGGAAGGTCGCTGAGGTCAGGTCATCGGGATATTTCAGGCTCTCGGCCAGCAGGCCATAGGAGGACGATAACTCATCGAGCGCCGGCATCAGCAGCGTATCGAACACCAGGCTCAGACCGGCGCCCACCTCTCCGCGTGCAAGCAGCGGGTTCAGCGTATCGAAATTGCCTTCGTCTGAAAGGCGCAGTGTGCCGCCTTTCGGCGCCTGCGGATTGACATAATCGAAATGGTCAAAGCCCTGGGGATGCTTGAGATCGCCGATCGTCGAAATTCCGATCCGCCACCCGTCCGCGCCCTGTGCGAAAGCCCCGAAAGCGAGAAACAGAGACGTTGCCGCGGATAGAAGAAATTTCGGCGCCCAAGATGCCATTCACCAAACCCCTTGTTCTTTTTAGCTTTGTCGACAATACGAGAAATGCAGGCGAAAAACAGGAAAGACTTTGTTTTTTACCGGGCTCGCGAAATTTTGACCTTGCCGGCGGAGGTCAGGGCGTCACTTCCTCGAGACGCTTGCGAAGCATGCGTCGCAGCTCTCCGACGAGGCGCGGATCGCCCGAGCCGTCGGGGTCGTTGGCGGCCGCGACGACGATGCGCAGCAGCTCCAGGACGAGGGCGCCCAGGAGATCGACATCGCGTTCGACCGAAGGCTCGGCATTCCTCAACAGCGCGGTGATGCTGGCGCGAAGCTCCGCACGCGACTTCGCCTTGCGCTCCTTGGGCACATCGCGCCGCGCGGCGAGAACCGGGAACTCCGGATGATCCTCGATGAACCGGCCGAACCGCGTGAAGATCGCATCGCCGATTTCGGCAGCACCTTTCCCCCTGGTCTTTTCCGCGAGTTCGGCGAGCCCGCTGTTCAAACGCTGCAGGCGATCGATATGCAGCGCCTCGGCAAGCAGAAGCTTGGTCGGGAAGAACTGATAGAGCGAACCGATCGAAGAATTTGCGGCCGCGGCAATCTCCGTCATGGTTGCAGCGTCATAGCCTTTTTCGAGAAAGACCCTGGCTGCCGCTTCCAGCAGGATCGCGACGCGCTCATGGCCGCGCTGGCGTTTCGGCACACGGGTTTGAGGTTCGGGGCTTGATTTTTGTGAGGCAATCCTCGTATTTGTCATTGTGAGGATACCCTCATATTTCTTTCCCCCAAGAAGGCTCGCTCCCCATGTCCCTTTACGATCCCAGGACCACTGCACTCGTTTCCATCGACCTGCAAGGCTTCATCGTCAGCCGGCAGCTTGCGCCCCATCCCGCCCGGCAGGTGATCGAGAATACCGCGGCCATTGCCGCCAAACTGAAGTCCGAAGGCGGGACGGTGATCCTCGTTACCATCGGATTCTCCCCGGACTATGCCGATGCTGTCAACCAGCCCGTGGACGAGCCGGCGGTTTTCCCCGAAGGTGGCCTTCCGGCGACGGCACTTGCTGCTCCGGCGGAAATCGCTTCGCTCGATGTCGATGTCCATATCGTCAAGCATCAGTGGAGCGCTTTTTACGGCACGGCGATGGATCTCCAACTGCGCCGCCGCGGCATCAGGACCGTGATCCTGGCGGGCATCGCCACGAATTTCGGCGTCGAGGCGACGATCCGCGATGCTTTCGCCCATAATTACGCAGTCATTGCCGTCGAGGACGCGATGAGCACCTTCAGCGCGGAGATGCATTCGCTTGCCTGCGAGCGCATCCTGCCGCGCCTGTCGCGCGTGCGCAAAACGGCCGAGGTTCTTGCCAACGGCTAAGACCCGACCGCCTCGCGTGATGACATCGTCGACATTGCACGATCCCTCTGGCACGGTCGGAAGGGTGAGGGGCGCGGTACCTCCCTAGCGCAGCTTCTCAACGGCGACGGCAAGACACGTCTTGAACGCGGCAAGGTCCGTATAGAGCGCCTCCCGCGGTGCATCTCCGATGATGAGGACGCCACCGCGCCGCTCAATCCCGGCGTGCAGCATGAGATTGTCGGCCAGGCCAAAATCCTCGACTGCAATTCCGTTCGGGTCTCGCAGTCGACCTTCAGCATCATACGCGACGGCCCCGCCATAGAGATCGCTCACTCGTCCGCTGTGATCGCGGGCCACATTCGTGTAGGCGAATACAGGCTTACCGCTTGCGCACATAAAGCCGAGTTCGAAGGCCGTCCCTGTATCGGCGGCAATGCCACGAAAGGGCGTCAGATTGGCGATGATCGCGTCAGCCTGGATCATCATCTTCTCGTCCACCGCGTTTATCGCCGCGGCCCGCTCGCGCTTCGAGTTCGTGTGCGGGATTTCCAGATCGCCGGGCGAAAGCGGGAGAAATCCCGCCTCACGGGCAAGTGCTGCTTTCCGGTCGAGGATTTCACGGGCGTTGGGAAGGAAGACCTCGGGACCGGCCAGATAAACTTTTCTTGTCATAAATTGCACCTAAAAGGGATGGGCTCGACAACCAAAATACCTTCCTCGCTGTACAGCGAGGAAGGATCACAATCCAGTGGGCGAAAACCGCCCACCCAGCGCGGCCGTGTATTCGCGCGTTCAGATCGCGCAACGGCGCCACGGTCGGCCATCATGCGGCGTAGGCAGCGCAGTCGTGACGTTAAGCTTGCGCTGCTTCCCCGGAAGCCGACCCCTCTCCTCTTGCTTAGCGGCGATCGGGGAGTTCGTTGCTATCGGCCTTCTCCTGCGTGGTATCGATGAACGCGATGCGCTTGCCGCCAAGCTGGCGCGGCGGCGCGCAAGTTCACGCCTAACTGCTTGTGGGAGTAGCTTCAGAGTCTCTGGATGGATCGTTTTGGATGCGTCTGCAGCCCCTGCGGTCAGCCCCGCTGGCAATTCGAGAACAGCTCCTACGTCTCCAGGTCAAAGCGTTGTGAAACTGAACACCTCTAGCGCCTTGCAGCGGTTCAGGGCATCCTATGATGGCTGAAAATTGTGTTTATGGCAGTTGGAGGAATGCCGATGCGCTGCTTTACCGTGCTTGGACCCTCGCAGACCGGAAAATCAACAGTCGTGGAAAAGCTCGGCTCCCTGGAGGGGGCGCCGAGAAAATCCAAGTCCCCTTATGGATTGAACCTCACAGAATTCACCTTTGGAAACGAGGCGTGGTGTGCGCTGGATGCGCCAGGACCCAACGAAGCGTTGGCGCATGCACAGCACGCGCTTCTTGCCAGCGACGCCTGCATCCTGTGCGTTTCATCGGCACCCGAGGAGGCTGTGCTCGCCGCGCCCTATCTGCGGATAGTCGAAGCCTCGGGGACGCCGTGCATCCTCTTCGTCAACCGAATGGACGAACCGAGAGGGCGGCTGAGGGACGTGATCGCCGCGCTTCAAGACTACGCCAACCACACGCTTTTGCTTCGCCAGATCCCGATCCGCGAGGGAGACAGGATCATAGGCAGTTGCGATCTGATTTCGGAACGGGCGTGGCGCTACCGGGAAGGCCAGACTTCGGCGCTGATCGCAATCCCCGAAAGCGCCGCCGAGCGCGAGCACGAAGCGCGCAGCGAGCTCCTGGAACACCTGTCCGAATTCGATGACTGGCTTCTCGAGGAACTGGTCGAAGATCGCGAGCCACCCAGCGACGCGCTCTATGCCATTTCATCGCGGGTTCTCAGCGAAAACAGGATTATTCCAGTCCTGATCGGTGCCGCAAGTCACGGCAACGGCATGATGAGGCTGATGAAGGCGCTGCGCCACGAGGCGCCGCCGGTAGGGGTTCTTCGACAGCGCCTGGCTCGTGCGGGCGATGTCGATGAAAACAAGCTGACCGCCGTGAGCTTCCATGCCTATCATCGTCAGAATATCGGCAAGACGGTGCTGGTGCGTGCGTTTGGTGAGGGACTGCGGCAAGGCGCATTACTGGGCGGCTCCAGCCTCGGCGCCGTGCAGGATCCCGCAAACGGACGGTCGAACTCGGCGATCGTGCCTGCACCGGGGGATGTCTTCGCGACGGTCAAGTCCGACCACTTGCCCGTCCCGTCGCTTTTGACATCAGACGCGACGGTCGCCCCACCCGAATGGACCGAGCCACCTACGCCGATGCTTGAAAGGATCCTGGTCCCGGGCAGCGCACGCGATGAAAACAAGCTCTCCGAAACGCTGGCAAAACTTTCCGAGACGGATCGCGGTCTTGTCGTTTTGCAGGAGGAAGGCACTGGCGCCCAGCTCGTCCGCGCCCAGGGCCCGGTACATCTGCGCGATCTCTGCCGAACCCTGTCCGACGTCTTCCACATCGACGTAACCGATCGAACGCCCAGCCCGATCTATCGCGAGACAATCGCGAAACCGTCCGAGGTTCACTACCGGCATCGCAAACAGACCGGCGGTGCCGGGCAATTCGCGGATGTGAAGCTGAGCATTCGCCCCAACGAGCGCGGCCGGGGCTTCACCTTCAGCGAAACCGTCAAGGGTGGCGTCGTTCCGCGCAACTATATCCCTGCCGTCGAAGCAGGCGCGCGCGAAGCGATGGAGAAAGGGCCGCTCGGCTTCCAGGTCATCGATGTCGGCGTAACGCTGTTCGATGGTCAGCACCATGCCGTCGACAGTTCGGAACACGCCTTCAGGACTGCGTCGAAAATGGGAGTGCGACAGGCGCTTTCCGAAGGGTCGGCCGTTTTAATGCAACCGGTCTTCCGCAGCGAAATTCACATTCCATCGATCTATTCCGGCAGCCTCGTCCAGATCGTCTCCGCTCTCAAGGGTCAGGTTCTCGGCTTCGACCGGGATGAAACCGCTAAGGGATGGGACATCTTCCGGGCACTTATTCCGGGCAGCGCGCTTGACGATCTGGCGCGGGCGCTGCGCTCGGCGACGCAGGGCATTGGTTACTTTTCCAAGACCTTCGATCACTTCGAGGAGCTATACGGCAAGGAAGCGGACGCCATCGTGAGGGCACACGAGGAACCACGCGTCGCACACTGAAACGTTCGCGCCACTTCATGCTCGTTCGCAGAATGGGACTCATGTCGTTTGGCAGTTAACCGGGTTCTTCTTCATATGTGGAACGGCCCGGTTAGCAAGGCATTTATTGCGCAAGTCCCCGTCGGACGGTGCAGTCATATGTCCGGCCTATCTAACGCGGTCTATGACCGCTGGCCACGATGAGATCCGCGATGCCGATCGCCTTATCACTTTGCCGCGCTCGAGGGCGCATTGAGGAAGACGGTCTGATCAGTATCGAGATTTCGCCCATTGGGGTCATCACGCATTTGGCACCTTGCCACTTGATCCGGCGACAGAGCGCCGAAACCTCTTCTGTTCCTATGCTCTCATGACATCGCCGGCATTTCGTAGGTACCGCCCTTGACGAGGAGTGCCCAGATTGTTCGTGCGATTTTGTTTGCCAGCGCAACGGCGGCAACCTTGTACGGTCTTCGCGCCATCAGAGACACCAGCCAGGCCGGCAGCTTTGCCCCACGGCGTGCTAGCTTCAGGATTGATGTCGCGCCGACGATGAGCAAAGTTCTTAACTGCTTGTTGCCTTGCTTCGATATCTTGCCAAGGCGCTCCTTGCCGCCGCTGGAATGTGCCCGCGGCGTTATGCCGATCCAGGCGGAAAAGTCTCGCCCTGTTTTGAAACTACCAGGATCCTGCACCGAAGCCCTAACGGTTGCAGCAATCAGGGGGCCGACGCCTGGAATGCTGATCAACCTCCGGGCAGCAGCATCAGCCTTCACGGTTGCCGCGATTGTCGCATCGAGTTTCTCAATGCGTGCGGTGAGCATCTCAATCTGATCAGCCATCTCAATCAACGCCGCCCGAGCCGCGTTTGGGAGCCGATGATCCTCGTGGTCGCGAAGGACGAGGATCAGCTTGGCGATGCTGGCCATTCCTGCTGCTGCTATGATGCCCATCTCTGCCATGTGCGCACGCAGAGCGTTCGCCGTCTGGCTGCGCTGCCGTACGAACAGCTGGCGCGTCTTCAAAACGATGCAGGCAGCCTGCTCGTCATGCGTCTTGATCGGAACAAAACGCATCGTCGGCCGCGTCACCGCCTCACAGATTGCTTCGGCATCCGCCGCATCTGTCTTGTTGCGCTTGACGTAGGCCTTCACATAGGCAGCCGGCATCATTCGCACCGTATGTCCAAGCTCTATGATCGAGTTCGCCCAATAGTGTGCGCTGGCACAGGCCTCCAGTCCGACAAGGCAAGGCTCCAGCTTGCGGAAGAATTCCAGCACCTGCGATCGCCGTAAGCCGCGGCGCGTTACAACACTTCCGTCCTCGGCAATGGCATGCACTTGAAAGATCGACTTGGCCAGGTCGAGGCCGATTGTAGTAATCTTCTCCATGGAACGGTTCCTCCTGTTTCGCGGCGATTGGCATCACCACAATAGGCACTCTTGATGCCGTTTCGGAGGGCCGTTCCACACCATCACTTTGTGTGGAGCGGTGGTAGC
>NZ_AJWE01000143.1:0-28258 GCF_000281145.1 Rhizobium sp. CF142
CGGCTTCATCTTCGGGTTCCAGCGGTGCGTCTGGTGACCGAAGTGGACGCCGGCTTCCAGAAGCTGGCGCATAGAAAAATCAGGCAATGCCATGCCTTGTTACTCCTTTTCCGGTTGAACCTCCGCAAGGCGAACAGCATCCTCTTCGAAGATGCCACCGGGCGGAAAAGCCGGATTTCTCCCGGACGATCCCATGCCTTACGTGTGGAATGCGCGTGGCCTTACATTCGATTTGCCGCAAAAGCAAGGCTTGCGCCAAAAAATCTCACGATAACGGACGAATGAGCCGCGCCTTCAATATATACGCGTCGCCGGCTCAGCTTGCCAGCATGTTCAGCAGCGAGAGCATGACGCCAGCATCCGGGATCGGCAACACGGCATCGATCTCCGCCGGCAGCAAACCTGCGATGGGACCTTTGGTATCACCGCTCGCGGTGCCGAGCGGCCCGCGAAAACCGTGTTTGGTCCAGGCAAGCTCCTGCAGCTTTGCACTCGTCAGCGCTTCGATCAGACGTTCGGCCGTTTCATCCACTACGATCAGCGGATGGGCCGAATAGACGGTCGGGCGCGGGTACAGGACAACGGGCTTGGCGCCCTGCCCCGACTGGATGCGGTTCCATCGGTCGGCATCGGCAAGCGCCCATTCGACGAGTTGATTCTCGTAACCGACAATCATCGGTTCGCCGCCGAGGCCGCCTGCCAGATACTGGTCGAACAACTTGCCTGACGATGGCGACTTGAAACCCATATTGCGGAAGATCGACTGCACCTTGCCGCCATATTGGGCGAGATCATCCGATGTCGCGACATTGCCGCTGAAAAGGCTGAGCGCCAGACCCGAAAAAATGAAGCCCGAATTCGACCGGTTCGGATCGGTGGAGACGATGCGCGCCCGGCCGTAGAGCGCATTGACGCCAAGTTTCGACCAATCCGTCCCGGCAAGGATGGCATCAAGCAGCGCCTTCAGGTCGAGCTGGTGATGGCCGTTGATTACCGTCACGAGGCCCGATTTGATCAGCCCGTCCACGACCGGCTGCCACGTATAGACGACGACAGGCGTATTGAGCATGACCCTGTCATCGCGAATCTTCACGCCGTTCTGACGGGCGATATCCACCATGATGGAGGAGGACGGCCAAAGAAATTGCGGGTTCTGCGAAAGCAAGGCCTGCTCGCGAACCATTTCAACCGAGCCCGCGACGCGACTGTCGATCGAGAGGCCGTAGCCCTTGATAGCGTCGACGACGTCGGGGTCGGAAAGGAAAGCCTCCTTCTCGCCGCCAATGAAGCCAAACAGCTTTGTGCGCGTACCCAGCAGACCCTGCAGTTCCGGCCTGTCGCGGACGGCGAAATAGCCGCCCGTGCCGGCAATACCGGTGGCGAGCAGTCCAACTCCAAAGGCGCGGCGGGAAAGGGCCATCAGCGTCCGAGATCCTCTTTGAGCGATGCCTGGATGAGGCGCAGGTCGGTATCGAGCGTGCCGAGTTCGGCATCAACAAGGCTGTCGGCATAATGAACAAAGGCCTCCTCGAGCTTCACCAGCACGGCGCGGACATCCTCCAACTGCTTCATGTCGGGCGCGCGTTTCGCCTCGATCACCGCGAAGCCCTCGGCGACTTCGGCCGCACGGGGCAAATAGTAACTGAGGAAGCGGCGTACGGAATTGGCACTTTCCGGCGTCGCCTCCACCCTGCGGAAGACATCGGCGGCAATTTCCGCCAGGTGGTGCACGCGCGCTGCCGTCTGCTTGTCGGTGATATCGTCCCCGGCCATCTCCAGCCTTTGTGCGGCGGGTGCAGCCCCTTCCAGCAATTCTCTCGCGAAGGCAACACGACCGCGGCCAATCACCTTGATATCGAGACCTTCGAAAAGCCTGCGTGGCGCCAGCAGGAAAACGAGGCCGGCAAAAACCAGGAGGCCGATGACAGCGGCAATCCAGAACGGCATGCCGGCGGCAAAAGTCAGGATGGGGACGAGAATGGCCGTCGCCACTCCCGCCACGATCCAGTTGCCGTCATTGCCGAGCCAGTTACCCATGCCGGTCCTAGTTATAACCGCGTGCGGTGCGGAACGCTGCTGCAAGGTCCGAGCGGCCGTCGAAGACGCGTGCCGCCGTCGCAGCCGCCAGACTGTCCAGCTGGGTTTTGTCCGCATCGCCGAAGGTAATGCCGAAGATCGGCACGCGTGGTTCCATCGCGTTCCAATCGCTCATGAAGGCCGCACTCTGGTCATCGGATCTGCCGTCGGTCATGATGATGATCGCCGGGAGATAATTGGACAGGTCCGCGGTTTTCGCCATCTGCTGGAGCGCCCTTTCGGCGCAGGCATACATATTGGTGCCGCCACCGGCATGCTGGCCGGCAACTGCGTTGAGAAGCCCCTGCTGCTCCATCGTGTCGCCCGAAGCCGAAAAGATATCGCGGACATTGGCATCGAAGGGAATGACGAAGATGCGGTCGGCCGGCGACCACTGCACCAGCACCTTGCTGGCCTCCTCGGGCGTGAAGAGGAAGCGCATCGCCTGCTGCAGACTGTTCTCGCCGTCCCCCTGCATCGAGCCGGAGAAATCGAGGCAGAGCGCCGTCAGTGACGGTTTGCGCAGTGCAGCCTGATAGAGCGTGAGCGCTTGGCGGATCACTGTTGGTTCCGGCATGCGGATCGCGGTCACCAGTTTGGCCGGATCGAAATTCCAGCTCGGCTCCGGCTCAGCGGTGACGCTGCCGAGCGGCAGGCGGCGACCGGTTTCGGCGATCTTCTTCTGAACATCGGGCGAGCGCAGATAGACGAGCAGGTCCTTGAAGAAGGTCTGGACTTCGGGACCGCGACCATGATCGATAAAGCCGATCGGCGAATCCGCCATCGCCACGCCATCGGCAGGATAGATGGCGTAAAGCGGCTCCTTGCCCATGCCCGTGAGTTTGTCGTTGGTTTCCTTGATGACCGCCTCATAATTCCACATGGCATCGTAGATCGTGCCCTTGCTGGCGGAATCGGTATAGAGGTCGGCGAGCCAGCCCGAAGAGCCGGAGGAGCGCGCAACACCGGCAAGCAGGCTTCGAACGGTGTCCTGAACCGTCTTGTCATCGAGATCGCCAGGCTCGATCACCGGCTTGTTGCCGAGCGCGCTGGAGAGCATCGCGAGATAGGCGCTGGCGCCGGAATTCGACTGAGTAGCCGATGTCATCAGGAACTTCAGCGAGCCGCTGTTCACCGCTGCCAGGATATCCTTCATGAAGACATCCTTGCCGACCCAGCCGAGCTGCTCGGCCTTCGACTTGTGCACGCCGAGGATGACGGGCGTCTGCGCCACCGACGTCAGGTCCTTGACCCTGCGTTTGGTATCGAACATGTCGACCCAGACGCTGGAGGCTGGCCAGACGGCATCCTGCTCGACACCCTGATCGCTTTGCAGCGCAAGGCCGATATCGAGCGTGCCTTCATATTTGAAGGAACAGGTCGCGTGCTTCTCCTTGCAGAACTCCTCGACGATCGGCTGCAGGACGGTGTTTTCCGAGCCGGAAACGATCGAGAAATTTGGGCCGCTGCTGAAAGCATCGCAGCCTGCCAACGCCGCGAGACCAGATAGCGCCAGTGCGCAGAGGAATGAGCGGATCATGGTTTTGCCGGTCACGCCTGAGTCATCGCCTTCTTGAGGTCGATCGTCAGTTGTTCCATCTGTTGCTCGGCCTGGGCGCGCTTCTTGCGGCCCTCCTCCTGCACACGCAGCACGCCGGTGACGGTGTCGATCAGATCCTGATTGGCCTTGGCAAGCGTCTCCATATCCACGATGCCGCGCTGCGACTGCTGCTCGATGGCAATTGCCTGATCCTTCATCATTTCCGAGGCCTGGCGTATCATGTCATTGGTGGCGTCGGTCACCGTCTTCTGCAGGTCGAGGGCCGATTTCTGCTGCGTGAGCCCGAGGAGGATGACCATCTTCTGCTTCCAGGCAGGCACCGTCAGCGCCGAGGTTGCCTGCAGGTTCTCGATCAGTGTTTCGTCACCGGCCTGGACGATGCGGATCTGCGGAAGCTGCTGGATACCGAGCTGGCGAGCCTGCTGCAGATAGAAGATGCGCTTTTCCAGCCGGTCCAGCGCCTGGAGGCTGTCCTGATAGGTCTGGGCTTCCAGCATGCCACCGCCGGGGCCGGAGACTGCGGCATCCGCTGCGCTCTTCAGCTTCGGCAGCTCGACCGAGCGAAACTGCTCGGCGAAATTCTTACCTGCTTGCACATAGGCATCGAGCTTTACGATCGACTGTTTCGTCTCTTCATGCAGGTCGTCGAGCAGGGCAATGTCGCGACGCAGCGTGTCCTTGTGGCGGTCGAGCTCCAGGCCGATGCGGTCGATCTGGCCGGCAACATCCTCGAATTCCTCCTTGAAGCGTTCGAGACGCGCTTTGGCAGAGAGGAACATGCGGCTCAGAAAACCTTTGTCCTTGAGGGATGCGGGATCGAGGCTCTTGGATTTCAGGATGATGTCTGTCAAAAGCTTGCCGACACCGCCGAGATCCTTGTTGCGCACCTCGCGCAGGATCCTGTCGGCATAGTCACTGACGGCCTGCTGCGCGCGGTCGCCATAAACGGAAATTCCGGCGCGGTCTGTAATACTGATGGTGTCTGTAATGCGGGCGACTTCCGCAGGATCGGCGGCAACGGCCGGGCGGGAAGCACTCTGGACAGTTGCGAGATCGGTATCGGCCATTCGGGTCGTCTTTCTCGGCTTGCGGCGCAATTGGTCTTACGAATTGCAAACCCATTATCTGAGCAAATGGGCCATCCACTATGTAGGGCCGGAAAAGGCAGACTTCCACAAAGACCGGCCCGCGATGAATCATCTGCGGCACGACAGTTTAGCTGTACTAGAAATAATATTTTATGACAGGTGCTTAAGCTTATCGCAGAAGCCACTTCACTGGCAGACTGGCGCGGCCTTCTTGTCGAGAAGCTCGAGCTTGGCAAGCTTGCCGGTCAGGACGAAATCGCCGTAATCCATCGTCAGATCCCGCGTAATGCCATTCTCATAGAGCTTGAACGACATGCGGTAGACCGGCAGCGTGTCGGATTTGGCATTCTCGTTAAAATAGGAGATCGTCACCGGCCAGAAGGAGGACTTGGCGAACTGGCCGGCATTGCCCGCATCAGCCTCGTCCGCGACCGGAGTCTCCTGCTTGCCCACGATCGTCGTCGTCACCAGGGATTTGTCGCCGTCGTCAGAGCCGTCGAAGACGCGGGCCTCGAAAAAGCGCTTGCCATCCTTGGCATTCTGAATGACGTCGAGCATGTGCTCGGTCGGAAAGCGGCTTTCCTCGAGTTGCAGCTCACGGCTTGCCGGCTGCGTCAGGTCGACCTTCACGCCTTCCGGCTTATCCTGAGCCGCGCCGTTGACTTCCTTGTCGAGCTGATCGTCGGTGAAAGACTTGGTATCGAAGGTGAATTTGCCATCCTTCAGGCTCTCGAAGGTCTTGGTCTGCTGGTCGCTGACGCGCACGTTGTCGCCGGTGTCGATCTGGGTGACGAAGCGGAAATTCGTGGTAAAGCCTTCGCAGTAATTGCCGTCGAACTCATAGACCATGCGGCCATACATGGAGGAGATGCCGGAGCGTTCCGAAGCGTCCTTCAGTTCCAGGTCGTAGATGGCGCGGTGAGCGACGAGCCCGGTTGCGATCGCAGCGCTCGTCGCCGGCGCGGCCGCCCAGGCATTGGCGGAAACGCTTGCGAGAAGAAGAGCGGCAAGTGACGATCGGAACATTCATTAACTCCTGTTGGACTCGTCCGCGATGTTATAAGAACGCTTTCGGCCAAATCGAGGCTCGAAACTGTCACATTAAAGATTCTAGTCTTGATGCATTCTTTTTGAAGAATTGACAACAAAAGCGGAGACGAAAATGTCCGATGTAATCGCAACGCGCCTGTCGGAAATGGGGATAACCCTGCCCGAAGCCGCAGCACCCGCCGCCAATTATGTCCCCTATGTCATCAGCGGCAACTTTCTCTATATTTCCGGCCAGCTGCCGCTCGAAGGCGGTAAGGTTGCCATCTCCGGCCATCTCGGCAAGACTGTCGATGTTGCCACTGGCCAGCGCGCCGCAGAGCTTTGCGCCATCAACATTCTTGCGCAGGCAAAGGCAGCGCTCGGCGGCGATCTCGGCCGCATCCGCCGCGTCATCAAGCTCAACGGCTTCGTTGCGTCAGCACCTGACTTTGTCGAGCAGCACCTCGTCATCAACGGCGCCTCGAACCTGATCGCCGGCGTGCTCGGCGAAGCCGGCAAACATGCCCGCGCTGCCGTCGGTATGGCAGCCTTGCCGCTCAATGCGGCGGTCGAAATCGATGCTATCATGGAAATCGCATAATGACGAATGCCGCCTGGATCAAAGAGCTGCCGGTAGCGCACCGCGGCTACCATGACCTCAACAAAGCCGTCTGGGAAAACACGCTCTCGGCTTTTTCACGAGCCGTCGAAGCGGGCTTTGCCATCGAATGCGACCTGCATTACGCCTCGGATGCCGTGCCGGTCATCTTCCATGATGAAGACCTGGAACGCCTCTGCAACCTCAAGGGCGACGTGAGGGAGCGGACCTCCCAGGAACTCGGGCTGATCTCCGTCGGCGGCACGAAAGACAAAGTGCCGACGCTGAAGCAGCTTCTCGCGCTCGTGCAGGGCAAGGTGCCGCTGGTGCTGGAACTCAAGGGCCGCGAAGCCGACGACGAGGGCTTTGCCGAAGCCGTTCTCGACGTACTCGAGGGCTATGAGGGCAAGGTTGCGCTGATGAGTTTCGACCATTGGCTGCTGAAGGATCTCAAGGAACTCAACGCGCCCTACCCGATCGGGCTGACGGCCAACGGCAATACGCCGGAGGAATATGCCGCGCATGAAAAGGCGATGGAGATCGGCCTCGATTTCATCTCCTATTATTATGCCGATCTGCCGAACCCGTTCATCACCGGCCAGCGCGACAAGGGCATTCCGGTCATCACCTGGACGGTGCGTGATGAACAGGCTCGCAAGCAGACTTTCGAGAACGCCGATCAAATGACTTTCGAAGGCTTCGATCCGCGCACGGCAGTTTGACGCTCGCTTTTTCGACAAGATCGTGCGCAGACTGGGAGGGAGCCTGCTCCCTCCCCCAACGGCTTCGCATTTGCTTCATGACAGACGAATCGTCAGACGAACTTTCCATCCGCATCGAGCGATCATTCACCGCGATTTCCCCCGAGCGCTGGTCCAGGCTTTCGGGAGCGTCGAAAACGTGCGACAGCGTCGCCTACAATCCCTTCGTCTCGCATGCCTTTCTCTCGTCGCTGGAAGAATCCAGCTCGGCCACCGCGCAGACCGGCTGGCTTGGCCATCACATGCTTCTGGAGACGGACAAGGGTGAACTGGTCGGCGCCTTGCCCGGCTATCTCAAGAACCACAGTCAGGGCGAATATGTCTTCGACCATGGCTGGGCCGACGCTTTTGAACGGGCCGGCGGCAGCTATTATCCGAAGCTGCAGTGCTCGATCCCCTTCACGCCCGCGACCGGCCCGCGCCTGCTTGTGGCCGAAGGCCTTGCCCGCCTGCCAATTCAGAATGCCATGGCGGAAAGCCTCAAGGAGGTCGTCCGCCGCCTCGATATTTCCTCGGCCCACATCACCTTCGTGCCCGAGGACGAGATGCCGGTCTTCGAGACCGATGGCTACCTGCACCGCACGGACAAGCAGTTCCATTTCATCAATGAAGGCTATGCCAACCACGATGCGTTCCTGGAAACGCTTGCCTCCCGCAAGCGCAAGGCACTGCGCAAGGAGCGTCGGACGGCGATTGAGAACGGCATCACTATCGACTGGCTGACCGGCAAGGACCTGACCGAAAAAATCTGGGACCAGTTCTTCGCCTTCTACATGGATACGGGCGGGCGCAAATGGGGCCGGCCTTATTTGACGCGCAAATTCTATTCGCTGATCGGCGAGCGCATGGCCGACGACATCCTGCTCGTCATGGCCAAACGCGACGGCCGCTATGTGGCAGGCGCCATCAATTTCATCGGCGGCGATACGCTCTACGGGCGGCACTGGGGCTGCATTGAAGATCACCCCTTCCTCCATTTCGAGGTCTGCTACCATCAGGCCATCGATTTTGCGCTGGAAAAGGGCCTCAAGAAGGTGGAGGCCGGAGCGCAGGGCGAACATAAGCTTGCGCGTGGTTACCTGCCGGTGACAACGCATTCCGCCCACTATATCGCCCATGCGGGATTGCGGCGCGCCGTTGCCGACTATCTCGAGCGCGAGCGGGAGGATGTCGAATATATGAATGAGATGCTTGCCGAACACACTCCTTTCCGCAAAGGCGAACGGCTGCAGGAGGATTGACGCGCTTGGCTCCGGCGCGCTACGCGATCAAGGGAAACACGAGGAGATTTCGCCATGACCAGCGCTGCCTATGACGACAACAATATCTTCGCCAAAATCCTGCGCGGCGAGATCCCGTCGCATCGCGTCTACGAGGACGACAAGACCGTTGTCTTCATGGATGTGATGCCGCAAGCGCCGGGTCATGTTCTGGTCCTGCCGAAGGCACCTTCCCGCAATATCTTCGATGCCGACCCCGGCTCCCTTTCCCATACGATCACCGTCGTCCAGAAGGTCGCCAATGCGGTCAAGGAAGCCTTCGACGCAGATGGTGTGTTCATCGCCCAGTTCAACGAGCCGGCAGCAGGTCAGACCGTTTTCCACCTGCATTTCCATGTCATCCCGCGGCATGAGGGCGTGGCACTCAAGCCGCATTCCGGCAAGATGGAGGACGGCGCGGTGCTCGCCGCCAACGCGGAGAAGATCAAGGCGGAACTCGCGTAACGGAAACGCCGCTTTATTTTCCAGAATACTAAATTACTTCATCGATTTAGGAGGAAATCATGATCCGCCACACTGTTGCATTCCGCCTGAAGCATGCTGCAGGCTCTGCCGAAGAAAAGGCTTTTCTCGATGAGGCGCTGACGCTCAAGCAGATCCCAAGCGTCAGAAATTTCGAGCAACTTCGCCAGACGAGCCCGAAGAATGATTTCACCTTCGGCTTCTCGATGGAGTTCGACGACCAGGCTGGTTACGACGCCTATAATGTCCACCCGCTGCATGTCGCCTTCGTGCGCGACCGCTGGGTACCCGAAGTCGCTGATTTCCTTGAGATCGACTACACGCAGCTTTGAGCTTCCCGCTTTTCAAGCAAACAAAAAGGCCGCTTTTCAGCGGCCTTTTTCATGATCTCTCTTAGAAGACTTACTTCTTGCGCGGAACCTTCGGAACCGTCGAGCCCTTCTTGGGGGCGTCGCGGACTTCAGGCTCAGGCTGCGGCACGGTCTTTGCCTTCGTCTTCTTGACCGGCTTGGTCTTCAGCTCGCCATCATCCTCGTGGGCCGCTTCCGGGTGAACCAGCTCTGCCTCCGGCTTCGGCTTGATCGGCGCCGTTTCCGGAATGGCTTCCAGAATGAGGCCTGGCTTGCCATCTTCCTTCGGGCCGACGGTGACGTTGACGACGCCGCCCTTCTTCAGCTTGCCGAAGAGGATTTCGTTCGCCAACGGCTTCTTGATGGCATCCTGGATGACGCGGGCAAGCGGGCGGGCGCCCATCTTCTCGTCGTAACCCTTTTCGGACAGCCAGGCGATCGCATCCTGGTGCAAGTCGAAGGTGACGTTGCGTTCGGACAGCTGAGCTTCCAGCTGCATGATGAACTTCTGCACGACCTTGTGGATGACGGCCGTCGGCAGCGCCGCGAACGGGATGATCGCGTCGAGACGGTTGCGGAACTCCGGCGTGAACAGGCGGGTCAGAGCCTCTTCGTCTTCGCCTGTGCGCTTGGACGAACCGAAGCCGATGGCGGCCTTGGCCATTTCCGAAGCGCCCGCATTGGTCGTCATGATCAGGATGACGTTGCGGAAGTCGATCTTCTTGCCGTTATGGTCAGTCAGCGTACCGTGGTCCATGACCTGCAGCAGGATATTGTAGATATCCGGATGCGCCTTTTCGATTTCGTCGAGCAGAACCACGCAATGCGGATGCTGGTCGACGCCATCGGTCAAGAGGCCGCCCTGGTCGAAGCCGACATAGCCGGGAGGTGCACCGAGCAAACGGGAAACCGTATGCCGCTCCATGTATTCCGACATATCGAAGCGCAGAATCTCGACACCCAGCGAGGCAGCAAGCTGCTTGGCGACTTCCGTCTTGCCGACGCCGGTGGGACCGGAGAAGACATAGGCGCCGATCGGCTTGTTCGGCTCGCGGAGACCCGCACGGGCCAGCTTGATCGAGGTAGACAGGGCTTCGATTGCCACATCCTGACCATAGACCACCGAGCGCAATTCCTGCTCGAGATTGGCAAGAACGGCTTCGTCGTCCTTCGAGACGGTCTTTGCCGGGATGCGGGCCATAGTCGCAATCGTCGCTTCGATCTCCTTTTCGGTGATCAGCTTGCGGCGCCTGGACGGGGGCAGCAGCATCTGGGCCGCACCGGTCTCGTCGATGACGTCGATCGCCTTATCCGGCAACTTGCGGTCCGAGATGTAACGGGCCGACAGCTCGACAGCCGTCTTGATCGCCTCGTTCGAATAGCGCAGGTGGTGGTACTCTTCGAAATAAGGCTTCAGACCCTTCATGATCTCGATCGCATCATCGATCGACGGCTCATTGACGTCGATCTTCTGGAAGCGGCGGACCAGAGCCCGGTCCTTTTCGAAGAACTGGCGGTATTCCTTGTAGGTGGTCGAACCGATGCAGCGAATTGCGCCCGAAGACAGAGCCGGCTTCAGGAGGTTCGAGGCATCCATTGCGCCGCCCGAGGTTGCACCCGCACCGATGACGGTGTGGATTTCGTCGATGAAGAGCACAGCACCCGGATATTCTTCCAGTTCCTTGACGACCTGCTTCAGCCGCTCTTCGAAGTCGCCGCGATACCGGGTACCGGCGAGCAGCGTGCCCATGTCGAGCGAGAAGATCGTGGCATCGGCCAGAGCTTCCGGAACCTTGCCTTCGACGATACGCTTGGCGAGGCCTTCGGCGATAGCGGTCTTGCCGACGCCGGGATCACCGACATAGAGCGGGTTGTTCTTGGAGCGGCGGCACAGGATCTGGATGGTCCGGTTCACCTCGGCGTGACGGCCGATCAACGGGTCGATCTTGCCGCCCTTGGCCTTCTCATTGAGGTTTACGCAGTAGGCCTTCAGTGCATCCTGCTGCTTCTTCGGCCCGCTTTCTTCCTCGTTGCCGCCGCGTGCGGTCGGCTTGGATTCGGACTCGTCCTCAGCGCCGCGCGGCGGCCGGCTTTCGGAAACGCCGGGGCGCTTGCCGATGCCGTGGGAGATGTAGTTGACGGCGTCGTAGCGGGTCATTTCCTGCTCCTGCAGGAAATAGGCAGCATGGCTTTCGCGCTCGGCGAAGATCGCGACGAGCACGTTGGCGCCGGTCACTTCCTCGCGGCCGGAAGACTGGACATGGATCACCGCGCGCTGAATGACGCGCTGGAAGCCGGAGGTCGGCTTGGAGTCCTCGTCATAACCGGTGACCAGGTTGGAGAGTTCGTTATCGACATATTCCAGGAGCGTTTTACGGAGCGCGTCGAGGTCGACATTGCAGGCACCCATGACCGCAGCCGCATCGGCATCGTCGATCAGGGCGAGCAGCAGATGCTCGAGCGTCGCATATTCATGGTGCCGCTCGTTGGCAAAGGTCAGTGCCTGATGGAGCGCCTTCTCAAGACTAGGCGAAAATGTTGGCACGTTCAGTTCCTCACTTCTTTTCCATGACGCATTGCAGCGGATGCTGGTGCTGCCGGGCAAAGTCCATCACCTGGCTCACCTTGGTTTCCGCTACCTCGTATGTGAATATTCCGCATTCGCCGACGCCGTGGTTATGGACATGCAGCATGATGCGGGTGGCACTTTCCCGATCCTTCTGAAAAAAACGCTCCAGGATATGGATGACGAATTCCATTGGGGTGTAGTCGTCATTCAAAAGCAGTACGCGATAGAGATTAGGCTTCTTGGTCTTCGGCTTGGTGCGCGTGATGACCGAGGTTCGATTTCCGTTATCCCCGTTCCTTTCGCTGTCGTTTTGCATCCGGATCGGTCTGGCGATCATTGTCATTCATTCCTCAATCAATCCGGCAGGCAGCATGGGAGGGGTGCTTTCCCGACGAATATCTGAAACCCTAAGGTAGTTCATAATAGAGCGATTTTAAGCCCCTTGTTTCCGACTGCAATCACAATTCCGCAGGACTTGACGCAAAGGCCAAAAAAGTCTGCGTAAAAACCAGGGCGCGGTTCGGGAAACAAAAAAGACCGGCCGCAAATGCGGTGCCGGTCTTTGATTTTCAATAGGCGGCGCGCAACGCGCCACAAGATTTATGCGGCGGCGGGGGCTACCGGAGTGGCTTTCGAGACCTTGGCGGCAGCGGCGGCCATCGGCGCTTCGTAGGGCTTATAAGCATTTTTGGCGAGGTCGGCATACATTTCGCCGAGCTTGGTCGCTTCGGAAACGAAAGCCTCATAGGAAGACTTCGCATAATTGGTCTGCAATTCGAAGGCCGCCTCGAAGCTCTTTAGGCCCGACAGCGTCTCGAAATGGGTGACGGCATCCTGGAAGGACTTCTTGGAATATTCGGCCGCCTCGGAGGCAATCGCCTGAAAACCCTTGGCAGTATCGGAATAGCTCTTGAGCATCGAATCTACGGCTTCCTTGCTCTTCCGGTTTGTATCGTCGAAATTGAACATGACCATCCTCCAATTGGCAGTTGCAAGCAGAGGGTAGCTGCAACGCACAAAGAGTCAAGTAGTCTTGTGCATCGCAAAACACCCAGTGGTTGCACCCGCTGTCAGCGCTAAAGACCGGATTTTTGGGCACGTTCGTCTTTTATTGATTTTGCTAAAATATATCAGGCGACTGCAACCGCAGGGTTAGCAGAAATTTTAGTGAACCAGCGTATTTGGCGATCGGCGCAAACAAAAAAGCCGTGTATCGCCTGGCGATCCACGGCTTTTGATCGATGCGATGGTGATCAGAGATCGACGTCGAGAATTGCCATCGAGAAATTGTAGGAGCGGTCGCCGTCCTCGTCATCGATGTAGATGACACCCAGAAATTCTTCGCCAATGTAGACTTCCGCAGAATCGTTCTTGCGCGGACGCGCCTTCACCACGATCTGCGGGTTCAGCGTGCGTTTGAAATAGGCGTCGAGCTTCTTGATTTCTTCAGGCTTCACTCTTTTGATCTCCGTAAGCGATCTCGGTTGGCCGCTTCTTGCACAGGTAAAGCTGCGCTGTAAAGGTCGCGAGCTCGAGTTAGCAGTGACTGTCTTCACCGGGATCTAGGCGTTTTTCCGCATTTTTCAAATGAAGGCTCAGATATCGGCGCCGATAACCTGATCCATTACGCGGGCAGGCTCGGAACAGCCCGCTTCACCGACGACCTTGGCGGGCACGCCCGCCACCGTCGTCTTTGGGGGTACCGCTTTCAGGACGACGGAGCCGGCGGCGACGCGCGAGCAGAAGCCGATCTCGATATTGCCGAGGATCTTGGCGCCTGCGCCGATCATTACGCCCGTGCCGATCTTCGGGTGACGATCGGCCCCTTCCTTGCCGGTGCCGCCGAGCGTCACACCATGCAGGATGGAAACGTTGTCGCCGATGACGGCTGTTTCGCCGACGACGAGGCCGGTCGCGTGGTCGAGGAAGATGCCCTTGCCGATGCGAGCGGCCGGATTGATGTCCGTCTGAAAGACGCTGGAGGAGCGGCTCTGCAAGTAAAGCGCGAAGTCGCGCCGGCCACGATTCAGCAGCCAATGCGCCAGCCGGTGCGTCTGCAGCGCGTGGAAGCCCTTGAAGTAGAGAACGGCTTCCATGAAGCGCAGGCAAGCGGGGTCGCGATCGTAGACTGCCTGGATATCCACGCGCAGGATCGAACTCCATTCCGGCCAGTCCTCGAGCATTTCCTCAAAGGTCTGGCGCAGCAGGTTTGCCTGCATGTCGGGATGGTCGAGGCGCTCGCAGATGCGATGAATGACGCATTCTTCGAGCGAGCGATGGTTGATGACCGTCGAATAGAGGAAGGCTGCCAGCACCGGATCGCTTTCCGCAGCGAGGCGCGCTTCTTCTCGCAGGCTGTCCCAGATGGGATCCATCACCTTCAGCGGATGGGCTCCCTCCAGCGTGCGGATATCCGTCTTAGCGACCATTTCCGGCCTCCTCATTTCCCGTTGGAATGCGATTATATAGAGGAAAACGCCGATAACATAAATGGGTGCCCGCGGCACAGCGGTTCAGCGCGCTTTTCTTGTAAATCACGTTTATGTCACCTGCCGGCGACATCAGCCGACGGCGACCTTGGCGTAGAATTCCAGTACAGCTTTCTTGAACACCCGGTCACCCACGGCGAGCATATGGTCGCGACCGGGGATATCCAGCGCTTCGGCGTCAGGCATCAGCGCCGCAAGCTCCTGGGGAGAACCGGCAATATCGTCTTTCGTTCCCACCCCGATCAGGGTGGGCGCATCGATCTTGCCCATGTCGGCGCGGGCAACCAGATCGCGCGAACCCCTGATACAGGCGGCAAGCGCCTCACGGTCACTCTTCGTCTGCTCGGCAAAGGCGCGGAACATCTGGCCGCGCGGATGGGTGACGTCGGCAAGCGACGGTGCAAGCAGCGCATCGGCGATCGGATCCCAGTCACCCACCCCATCGGTCATGCCGATACCGAGGCCGCCGAGCACCAGCGAGCGGACGCGGTGTGGGTGGGCAAGTGCCGCAAAGACGGAGATGCGGGCGCCCATGGAATAGCCCATCAGATTGGCCTCAGGAATACCGAGATGATCAAGCAGCGCGATCGCGTCACCAGCCATGAACCATGGCCTGTAAGCTTCGGCATCGCGCGGCTTGTCGCTTGCGCCATGGCCCCTGTTGTCGATGGCGATCACCCGGTAGCCGGCGTCACCCAGCGTCTTCAGCCAGCCCGGATGAACCCAGTTGACGCTCGCAGACGAGGCAAAGCCATGGATCAGCAGCACCGGCGGGCCGGAGGGGTCACCCTCATCGAAGAAAGCGAGTTTCAGTCCATCATGGGTGAAGCTTGAAAATGCAGGCGTATTCAGGTTCATCGGGCCGTCCTTGTTTGGCGCGACCATAGTCGAGCGGCCTTTGAGCGTGAAGCCAAAAACACGCATTGGAGCCTTGCTTTGGCACTACACTTTTCTTTCGAAGGCCTATAAGGTCCGCGCAGAATTTCTAAAGCATTCGGAGACAGACATGGCCGGCCACAGCATTCCCCACTTTCAGAACGACGGCGGTCACCGCGTTATTGAAGTCGGCGTCAAGGAATTCATGTGCACCGGCGCATCCGCTCCCTTCGACCATCCGCATATCTTCATCGATATGGGCGACGACAATGAGAAGGTCTGCTCCTACTGCTCGACCCTCTATCGCTACAATGCTTCGCTGAAGTCCAAC
Organism: Rhizobium sp. CF142; assembly: GCF_000281145.1. Taxonomy (NCBI): domain Bacteria; kingdom Pseudomonadati; phylum Pseudomonadota; class Alphaproteobacteria; order Hyphomicrobiales; family Rhizobiaceae; genus Rhizobium; species Rhizobium sp. CF142. The sequence continues at coordinate 15,471 of NZ_AJWE01000143.1, forward strand.
CAGACCAACCCGCCCGGCTGCGTCTTCCACGTCAAGGCGGCGTAATTTCCCTCCTCTTTAGATCGGATATCCCATGCCGGTCGAACATGCCGCCATTATCGGTGCCGGAATTGCGGGCCTGACGGCTGCTCTGGCACTCGCAAGACGTGGTATCAGTTCCGATATTTTTGAACAGGCGCCCGAGCTTGCCGAGGTGGGTGCCGGCCTGCAGATTTCTCCCAATGCATCGCGCGTGCTTGCCGAACTCGGTGTGCTCGACGGGCTGATCAGCCTCTGGCTCGAGCCGCAATCCATCCGGCTGATCTCGGGCAGTTCGCTGCGCGAACTTGCAGCGGTCCCGGCCGGGAGTTTTGCCAGGAACCGCTGGGGAGCGCCCTACGGCGTCCTGCATCGCAAGACGCTTCAGAGGGCCCTGCTGGATGCCGTCAGCGCCAATCCTCTCTGCCAACTCCATCTCGGAACACGTTTCGAATCGGACTTGCCACAGGGCCGGCGCCCGGCCGATGTCATTATCGGCGCTGATGGTGTCTGGTCCAGATTACGGCAGGTAATACCGGGCGCCCCTGCCCCGCAATTCTCCGGAAATGTCGCCTTCCGTTTCACCATCCCAGAAACAGAGGCGCCGGGCTTTCTTGACCGCACCAGCGTCTCGGCCCTGCTCGGTTCGTCGGCGCATATGGTCTGCTATCCGCTGAAGGAGACCGGCGGCTTCAACATGGTGGCGATTACTGCCGGCAATATCGCGCCGCAGGCCTGGCAAGGTGAGCCGACACAGGCTCAGCAGGAGCTTCTGCAGTCACGTTTCCGCCGCTGGCATCCTGCTATTGCCGGCTTGCTCGGACGGCGCAGCGACATCACCTTCTGGCCGCTTTTCGAAGCAACGCCGGGCAAATGGCAGGACAGCAAGAAGACCGTGCTGATCGGCGATGCGGCACATGCCATGATGCCCTTTGCGGCACAGGGGGCCGCGATGGCGATCGAGGATGCGTTCGAGCTTGCAGCCTTCCTCGCCACCCGGCCGGTTTTCGAAGCCATCTCGCTCTTTGAACGGCATCGCATGCCACGCATCGCCAAGCTCCGCCAGCGCGGCGCCTTCAACCGTTTTGCCTATCATGCAAGCGGACCGATCCGTCTCGGCCGGGATATCGTGCTGTCGCTGAAACCGCCGCAAAGCCTCGCGGCGGATCTCGACTGGATTTACGGCTACCACCCAGTTGGCTGATCAGACGGCGTTTGCCGCGGCAAAGCCGCGCTCGATATCGGCCTTGAGATCAACGATATCTTCAAGACCGATCTGCAGGCGAATAACCGGACCTTCGGCCGGGGCCTTGGCGATCTTTCGGTCGGAGAGATTGACGAGGATGGCAAGGCTTTCATAGCCGCCCCAGGAATAACCCAGTCCGAAATAAGAGAGCGCATCGAGGAAGGCATGCGCCTTCGGCTTTGCCTTCTGCGGATCATTGACCTTCAGCACGAAGGAGAAGATGCCGCTGGCACCCTTGAAGTCACGTTTCCAGATGTGGTGCGACGGGAAGCTCGGCAGGGCCGGATGCAGGACGCGGGCAACCTCTTCGCGGTTTTCGAGCCACGTGGCGATTGCCAGCGCGCTTTCGTAGTGGCGCTCAAGCCGGATACCCATGGTGCGCAGGCCGCGCAGGATCTGGTAGGAATCATCAGGCGCGCCGCAAAGGCCGAGTGTGCCATGCGTCTCGATCAGCCGCGGCCAGTGCTCGGCATTGGCGGAAATGGTTCCCATCAGAATGTCGGAATGGCCCGACGGATATTTGGTCGAGGCATGGATGGATACGTCGACGCCAAAGTCCAGCGGCCGGAAATAGAGAGGTGTGGCCCAGGTGTTATCCATCAGCACGACGGCGCCGTGTTTGTGTGCCACAGCCGCGATGGCCGGGATATCCTGCATCTCGAAAGTATTGGAGCCTGGGGCTTCGGTCAGCACGACCGTCGTATTCGGCTTGAAGAGCGTCTCGATGGCCGCCCCGGTCGCCGGATCGAAGTAGTCGACCTCGACACCCATGCGCTTCAGGATCGTGTCACAGAAATGGCGCGTCGGACCGTAGACGGAATCGACGACCAGCACGTGATCGCCCGCCGCGACATAGGCCAGGATGGCGACCGTGACGGCAGCGAGGCCGGAGGGCACCAGCACGGTGCCGGCCGAGCCTTCGAGCGCATTGATCGCCTCGGCAAGGGCGTCGGTCGTCGGCGTGCCGCGGGTGCCGTAAGTGTATTTCTTGTTGCGCGTCTCCATGGACTTGGCGTCGGGAAAGAGCACCGTGGACGCGCGCACCACCGGCGGATTGACGAAACCGTGATAATCTGCGGGGTCGTAGCCGATATGGGAAAGACGGGTATTGATGCCGGCGCCCGGCAGGAGACTGTCTAGATCTTTCATGTGGGAAATGGCCTTCTGGCGAGGGTATGCAAAGGCCGAACTTTTGAACCCGGTCGCCATCAGGGTCAACCCCTACAACTTGACGTGATAGCCTCGCCCCTCGAAGGCGTCAGCCTTTACTTCGCGATTTCAGCGCTATTTTTCCTCAAACTAGAGCCCAATTTCTAGCCAAGTGCCTAGAGACGCAGCGCAATCTACCAAAATGCTGAATTTTGCCGCAATTATTGGCCGCGACACTTGACCATAGTGACATTTGCGACTGTGATAGACCCACTCGCGCCGGGAGGGTTGCGGGAAAAGGGGAGGTACATGGGCTAGTTCAATCCGGCCACTCCCCGAAAAGATAAAGATAAGACAACGGAAAAAGGTTGGGAAAAATGAAGTACAAGCTCCTGTCCGCAGCAGCCGGCGCAGCAGTTTTCGCTCTTGGCGCTTCGGCCGCTTCGGCCACTACTCTTCAAGACGTAAAGGCAAAAGGTTTTGTCCAGTGCGGCGTCAACACCGGTCTTGCCGGCTTTGCTGCACCTGATGCTTCCGGCAACTGGTCGGGCTTCGACGTCGACTTCTGCCGCGCGGTCTCCGCTGCGGTCTTCGGCGATCCCACCAAGGTGAAGTTCACGCCGCTCAGCGCCGCGAACCGCTTCCCGGCCCTGCAGTCCGGCGAAGTAGACGTTCTGGCCCGCAACACGACCTGGACGATCAACCGTGATACGGCTCTCGGCCTGAACTTCCGTTTCGTCAACTACTATGACGGCCAGGGCTTCATGGTTCGCAAGAGCCTGAACGTGAAGTCGGCTCTGGAACTTTCCGGTGCATCCGTCTGCGTGCAGTCCGGCACCACGACCGAGCTCAACCTCGCCGACTACTTCAAGGCCAACAACCTCCAGTACAATCCGGTCGTCTTCGAGAAACTGGACGAAGTCAACGCCGCCTATGATTCCGGCCGTTGCGACGTCTACACGACCGACCAGTCGGGCCTCTACTCGCTGCGTTTGACGCTGAAGAACCCGGACGAGCATATCATCCTGCCGGAAATCATTTCCAAGGAGCCGCTCGCCCCGGCCGTTCGCCAGGGTGACGACCAGTGGTTCGATGTCGTCAGCTGGGTCGGTTACGCGATGGTCAATGCTGAAGAGTTCGGCATCACACAGGCCAATGTCGACGACATGAAGAATTCACCGAACCCGGATATCAAGCGTTTCCTCGGCGTTGAAGCCGACACGAAGATCGGTACCGATCTCGGCCTGACCAACGACTGGGCCTACAACATCGTCAAGAACGTCGGCAACTATGGCGAAGTCTTCGAGAAGAACATCGGCCAGGGTAGCCAGCTGAAGATCGCACGCGGTCTCAATGCTCTCTGGAGCAAGGGCGGCATTCAGTATGCTCCGCCGGTTCGTTAATCGACACTATGCATGAAAAGCCGGAAAGGCGGATTACCGCCTTTCCCTCCTCCTATAAAAAAGCTCCGAAAAGGGGCGCATAACGTGGGGAATTGGCCAGGCATGACGCATCAGGTTGCGGATTCAACATCTTTGCCCAGGAGCGGCTGGAGCTTCCAGTCTGCCCTCTATGACCCGACAATTCGGGGCATCTTCTTCCAAGTCCTTACCATTGTCTTGCTGGTCGCGCTGGTCTGGTCGATTGCCCACAATACGGCAGTCAATCTGGCGCGCGCCAACATTGCATCGGGTTTCGGCTTTCTGAACGGACGCGCCGGCTTCGAAGTCGGCCAGTCGCTGATCCCGTATTCGAGTGATTCGACTTATGGCCGTGCGCTGCTCGTCGGCCTTCTGAATACGATCCTGATCGCCGTGACCGGTATCATCACGGCAACGATCATTGGCTTCGTCATCGGTATCGGCCGTCTGTCGCGGAACTGGCTGATTGCCAAGCTCTGCACGGTCTATGTGGAAGTCTTCCGCAACATCCCGCCGCTGCTGGTGATCTTCTTCTGGTATTCGGGCGTTCTGGCGATCCTGCCCAATGCCCGTGACTCGCTGCATCTCCCCCTCGGATCATATCTGAACAATCGCGGCCTCGCCTTCCCAAAGCCGATCTTCGGCGACGGTTTCTGGCTGGTCGGCGTTGCCTTCGCTGTCGCGATCATCGCCACTGTTATCACCGCACGGTGGGCGCATCGTCGGCAGGCAGCGACAGGTCAGCCGTTCCACACGATCTGGGTTTCGATCGGCCTCATCGTCGGCCTGCCGCTCATTGCCTTCCTGCTCGCAGGCGCACCGATATCTTTTGATTTCCCGGTCGCCGGCAAGTTCAATCTGACCGGCGGCTCGGTGGTCGGCCCGGAATTCATGTCGCTTTTCCTGGCGCTTTCCTTCTACACCGCGGCCTTCATAGCCGAGATCGTGCGCTCGGGCATCCGCGGCGTGCCCAAGGGACAGACGGAAGCGGCGGCCGCACTCGGCCTGCATCCTTCGGCGATCACGCGGCTAGTGGTCATTCCGCAGGCTTTCCGCATCATCATTCCGCCTCTGAGCAGCCAGTATCTGAACCTCACCAAGAACTCGTCGCTGGCGATCGCGATCGGCTTTGCCGATCTCGTTGCTGTCGGCAGCACGACGCTGAACCAGACCGGCCAGTCCGTCGAAGTGATCCTGATCTGGATGGTCATCTACCTCGCCATCAGCATCGTGACATCGCTGCTGATGAACTGGTTTAACGCCAAGATGGCACTGGTGGAGAGATGAGATGAGCAACAGTTTTATCAGAACCACCATGCTGGCTCAAGAGCCACCGCCGCCCGGGGAAAAGGGTGCCGGCGCCTGGATCCGCCGCAACCTGATTGCAACGCCCAAGGACGTTGTCCTTACCCTACTGGCAGTAACCTTCCTCGCCTGGGCTCTGCCACATGCCTTCAACTGGCTGTTCGTGCAGGCGGTCTGGACCGGGTCAGACCGTACCTTCTGTGCGACCACCGTTCAGGGTGGTGTTCAGCCAGATGGTTGGAGCGGTGCCTGCTGGGCCTTCATCGGCGCAAAGTTCGACCAGATCATCTACGGCGGCTACACGCTCGACCAGCGCTGGCGGCCCACGCTGGTTGGCATTCTCTTCATACTCTTGCTGGTACCGATGCTCATCCCTTCGGTACCGCGCAAGGGCCTCAATGCTGTCCTGCTCTTCATAGTGCTGCCGATCGTTTCCTTCGTTCTGCTTTACGGTGGATTTGGCCTCGAAATCGTCGAGACTCCGCGCTGGGGCGGGCTGATGGTGACGCTGGTGCTCTCCTTCGTCGGCATCGCGGTCTCTTTCCCCCTCGGCATTATCCTGGCACTCGGCAGGCGCTCGCACATGCCGGTTATTCGCATGGTGAGCACGATTTTCATTGAGGTCGTGCGTGGTGTGCCGTTGATCACGGTGCTCTTCATGGCAAGTGTCATGCTACCACTGTTCCTGCCTGCGGGCTGGACGGTGGACAAGCTTGTGCGCGCGATTGTCGGCGTGTCGCTTTTCGCCTCCGCCTATATGGCCGAAGTCATTCGTGGCGGCCTGCAAGCCATTCCGAAGGGTCAATTCGAGGGCGCCGATTCGCTCGGTCTCGGCTATTGGCAGAAGATGAGGCTGATCATCTTGCCGCAAGCGATCAAGCTGGTGATCCCTGGTATCGTCAACACCTGTATCGGCATGTTCAAGGATACGTCGCTGGTGTCGATCATCAGCATGTACGACCTCCTCGGCATCGTTCGTTTTTTCTTCACCGACGCGAACTGGGCAACGGCCGTGACGCCGCTGTCCGGGCTGATTTTCGCCGGCTTCACCTTCTGGCTTTTCTGCTTCGGCATGTCGCGCTATTCAGCATTCATGGAACGCCATCTCGACACCGGCCACAAACGATAAGAATAGGAACCCGCAATGGCAGAGCCTCTCACCAAGAAATTGACCGTGTCGGCGACCGATGTGGCCGTCGAGATCATCAACATGAACAAGTGGTACGGTGACTTCCACGTTCTTCGCGACATCAACCTCAAGGTCATGCGCGGCGAGCGCATCGTCATCGCCGGCCCCTCGGGTTCAGGCAAGTCGACGATGATCCGCTGCATCAACCGTCTGGAAGAACACCAGAAGGGCCGGATCGTCGTTGACGGCACGGAGCTGACCAACGACCTCAAGAAGATCGACGAAGTGCGCCGCGAAGTCGGCATGGTGTTCCAGCACTTCAACCTCTTCCCGCATCTGACGATCCTGGAAAACTGCACGCTGGCACCGATCTGGGTGCGCAAGATGCCGAAGAAGCAGGCCGAAGAAGTGGCCATGCACTTCCTGAAGCGCGTCAAGATCCCCGAACAGGCCAACAAATATCCGGGCCAGCTGTCGGGCGGTCAGCAGCAGCGCGTGGCGATTGCCCGTTCGCTCTGCATGAACCCGAAGATCATGCTGTTCGACGAGCCGACCTCGGCGCTCGATCCGGAAATGATCAAGGAAGTGCTGGATACGATGGTGGGGCTTGCCGAAGAAGGCATGACAATGCTCTGCGTCACCCACGAAATGGGCTTTGCCCGCCAGGTCGCGAACCGCGTGATCTTCATGGACCAGGGCCAGATCGTCGAGCAGAATTCGCCGGCCGAATTCTTCGACAATCCGCAGCACGAGCGCACCAAACTGTTCCTCAGCCAGATCCTCCACTGATCAGGCAGTATAACATCCAAAACCCGCCGGCTGATTACCGGCGGGTTTTTCATGCGTTCTAGCCTTCATCCGAAGCCGATACCTTCCGGCAAGAAACCGAGGAGCGCGTACCTTCGATCGAGCGGGCGACCCTCCATTGGGTTAGCCCGTGCGAATTAAATGCCATCAGGCTGCGAATGTTTCAGGGAAGCTGCCGAGAGAAGATCATGGTTAAACTACCCTAAAATTTACCGGCTTCGAGCGTTTCAACCTGGGACAAATAGCACCTTTGGATGAGGCGCCTGGCCTCTCGGGCCAGCCGCAAATGCCCGTTGCGATCGTCCTCACGTCAGTTGCGGCCGTCGTTCGGCCGTGACTTTCGTGCCTCGGAACTGCTGGTGGAGGCCGTCTTGCCGTCAGGCTGCTGGCCGAAATAAGTTCCGCCGAGATGTCCCCCGGCACTAGTATTCTCCACCTGCCACTCTGTTTTCTTGCGGATGTCGTCTGCATTGGTCTTGCTCATTCTGATCTCCATTGTTTGAAAAATGGAGATCTGGACAACCGATGCAGGCCGATAGGGTTCCATAAAAGATAGGCGCGGCAGCTTGGCGCAGGCGACTGTCGGAACCAAAATGACGGCAAAGACTTTCCTGCCTTGGTTATGACAAAGCCGACGTTATATCCTTCCAGCGATATTCACAGGAGACGAAAATGAAAAAGATACTCGCGACCACAATCGCCGCAGCCTCGTTGCTCCAGGCCTTTGCCATGAGCGCCAGCGCGGCGGACCTGGTACGGACGGAGCCGCCGGTAGCTCCCGATGTAAGCGGGGGCGTGAAGATCGGTTACCTCGATTGCGAGATCGGCGGCGGCGTCGGCTATGTGCTCGGTTCTTCCAAGCAGATCGATTGCGTCTTCCAGCCGACGAGCCGTGGCGAATCGCCTGAACATTACAGCGGTGCTTTGCGCAAGTTCGGCGTGGATCTCGGTTTCACCACGCGTGGTCGCCTGCTTTGGGCCGTCTTCGCACCGACAGCCGGCTATCATCGCGGCTCGTTGGCCGGCCTCTACCAGGGCGCGACCGCTGAAGCCACGCTCGTCGGCGGCCTCGGCACCAACGTGCTCTTCGGCGGTACTTCCGGCTCGATCCATCTGCAGACGATCAGCGTCACAGGCCAGCTCGGCCTCAATGTTGCCGCGACAGGCACGTCGATGACGCTGTCACCCGAGGGCTAAGACGGCAAGAGCCAACAAAACAAAGGCCGGCGGCGCATCGGATGTGACGATACGCCGCCGGCTTATTTGTTGTTACCGATTGTAATGCTGCACTTGGCCACTAACAGAGTTCACGGTCATGGCGCGATATCTAGAAAATTCTGAAAAAGTGGCGACCCCTGCAGGACTCGAACCTGCGACCTGCTGCTTAGAAGGCAGCTGCTCTATCCAGTTGAGCTAAGGGGCCGTCTCGCATGTCGCGATCCTGCGACACGCGGTATATCTGTCTTGAACCGCGTACGGATCAATGCGTCCAGGGCTGGGTACGGGTATAGCGGAAATTATCCGGATAAGCGACAACCTGACGGACGGGATCCTTCGGAGCGATCACGCGATATTCGATGCCGCCGCGCTTGGCATAGGCTTCTGCGAGTTCCTGCGTTTCAAAGGTCAGCTTGACCTGCTGGCGCATGTCGCCTGACGAGGTGTAGCCCATGATCGGATCGATCGTGCGCGGCTGCTCCTGATCGAATTCCAGCACCCAGAGGTGGGTCTTTGCCTTACCGGACTGCATTGCGGTCTTGGCCGGACGATAGATCTTAGCAGACATGCTGCAGTGCCTCCGATATGCGGGCGGCGCCCGCCTTTCATAAATCAACCCTGATCAGGCTCGCTTGCATATCCCAATATGGCAGCAAGAAGTGAATTTTGATTATCCGCGAATCCTCGTCTTTTCAAGGGAAAAGCGCCGTTATCACAGCATCGACAGGTGAGCGAAACCGATTGCCGCTTCGTGCGTTTCTTATACGGGGCGCCTTAGGCGCAGCCCTCTTCGCAGCCGGGTGTGGATAAGCGGGCAATCCTGTTACATAATCCGAAATGTTTCGGATTGTTGCATGTTTTGATCGCTTTCTAATTGTTATAGCCGGCATAGGCGACTAGGGTGTCTACCAACCGTTGTGACACGGGTGAGAGCTATGAGAACCTCTGCAGAATTCCATGCCATCATGATTGGAGCCAGCATCACTGCGTTTTTTTACGCGGCGATCAGCTACGCCCAGTATGTCGGCCTGCTTGCTCAGGGCTGAATCACGCCACGCCTAGACAGGCGTGCTTTGCGACGTGAATGATATTGTCGCACGTTCCCGATGCCAAAAGCCGCCTTGCGACGCCAGGGCAACAGCCTGTGGCGCCGATCTCAAATCAGTAGGGATATAGGGAAAAACATGGTCGGAGTGGAGAGATTCGAACTCCCGACCCTCTGGTCCCAAACCAGATGCGCTACCAGACTGCGCTACACTCCGAGCCGTTGTTGGCAGCGGGAATACACGCTTCCCCCTGCCCTAGCAACCCCATAAATCCACCTAGGCCGGCAGATTTCACAGGCTTACTTCGCCTTTTTCGTTGTCGTGGCGCTGACGATACGATCGCCGGGACGGATATTGAGCTTGCGGGCGGTGCCGGCGTTTATCTCGACCACATATCGGACCTCGCCCATCGAATCGATGATGTCGCGAGAATAGGGTGTCGCGTCTTCCTTGATATGGGTGATCACGCCCCTGTCGTCCGCAAAGAGCATGTCGAGAGGCAGGACGGTATTTTCCATCCACATAGTGACACGCCGCGATACGCCGAAATCGAAGATCATGCCGGCGTCCTCGGCCATCGTCTTGCGGAACATCAGGCCGTAGGCGCGTTGGTCGCCGGTGGCAGCGATCTCTACGGTGAAGTGCAGCATTTTGCCCGCAGCCGTCTGGATGATCAGCGGTTCTCTATCGAAGCGCATGTCCTGCTGTGCAAATGCCGGCAGGGCGACCATGAAAAAAAGCGCCATGAAGGCGCTTCTCATCATCTCAACGGAGAACAGGCTGCGCATCAGTGAGACCGGCCAACCGGGCTCGGAACGTCAGGATGGATCTCGGCAGCCATCAGGCCCTTCTCGCCGTCGCCGAAGCGCACCAGCACCACCTGGCCGGGGCGCAGTTCGGTGAGGCCGAAGCGGCGGAGCGTTTCCATATGCACGAAGATGTCCTCCGTGCCCTCGCCGCGCGTCAGGAAGCCGAAGCCTTTGGTGCGGTTGAACCACTTCACCAGGGCGCGCTCAAGGCCACTGGTTGCCGTGACCTGCACATGGGTGCGAACCGGGGGCATCTGCGAGGGATGGATCGCAGTCGATTGATCCATGGAGAGGATCTTGAAGGCCTGGAAGCCACGCTCGCGGCGCTGGATGAGAGCGACAATGCGGGTGCCCTCAAGAATGGTCTGATAGCCGTCGCGTCTCAGGCAGGTTACGTGCAGCAGCACGTCCTGCATGCCATTGTCGGGAACGATGAAGCCAAAACCCTTGGCCACGTCGAACCATTTCACCACGCCGGTGATTTCAACGAGGTCAACCGGTTCCCCCGACAACTCCTCAAGGTCGGTAAAGCCATTCGATGAAATCCTGTCAGCCATGTCGCCAGCCCCTCAATACGCGTCACACTGTTACGGTTAACTGATTCTTGAAATCAAGATTAACATCTTGGTAACGGATAAGCGCAAGTCCTAGTTTTCGGTTATTCCCAACTGTACATTTTATAGCGATGACTTGCCCGAAACTGGCGTCTGTTACTCCAGATGGGCTAGCCTAAATAGAGAGAGGAAACACAATGCGTTATCTCCACACCATGGTTCGCGTCAAAGACCTCGACGCTTCCCTCCATTTTTACACCACACTCTTCGGACTCGAGGAAATCCGCCGCCATGAGAACGAGAAGGGCCGCTTCACGCTCGTTTTCCTGGCCGCTCGCGATGATCTCGACCGTGCCCGCAGCGAAAAAGCTCCTTGCCTAGAGCTCACTTATAACTGGGACACGGAAGATTATACCGGAGGACGCAATTTCGGTCACCTCGCCTATGAGGTGGATGACATCTACGCGATCTGCCAGAAATTGATGGACAGTGGTATTACGATTAACCGCCCCCCGCGTGATGGCAACATGGCCTTCGTACGCTCGCCCGACGGCATCTCGATAGAGATCCTGCAGAAGGGCGAAAAACTGGCCCCGGCCGAACCCTGGCTGTCCATGGGCAATACCGGCGCCTGGTAAGCCAAGCTGCAGGCAAGCTTCACGAGGCATTCTCCGGTTCTATCGTAACGGAAGCGCGCTTTCGGGCGCCTTCCGCATTCACCGGAGATTTCTCGGTTGACCAGAAACAACAAGCGGATTGCCCCTCCGAGCCGGCAGGCTCTCGGTGCTTTGCTGATCGCCAGCTCTATCCTGACGCTTTCCGGCTGCGTCTCCGACAAGAAGGCGCTTGATTCGGCCGCCGTCGCCACACCGGCTGTGGAGGGACAGCCGGCACCAAAGCTCGCCGCGGCAATGCCTGCCGCATCGTCCCCCGCGTCGAAACAGCTCTATCGCGATCCGATGCTGACCAATGTCTCCGGTGTCAATCCGCAGGCAGCAGTGCAGGATCCGAATGCGGCAACAGCCGCTCCGCCCGTCGATCCGGCCAGGCAACAGCAGCAGCCGGCCAATATCGGCGGCCTCGTCATGCAGTCGACGCGAATCAATGCGCAGGCGATGAGCATCTTTTCCGATCATCAGCCGCTGCCGCAGAACAATTCGACCTCGACGGTCATCCAGCCGCAGGGCGTGAACGCCTACGCACCACAGAACGCTGGCCCAAGATCGAGCGTGTTCAGCGCGCCGCCCGAGCCACAGCAAGGCGAGATGTTGTTGCCGCAGCAATCATCACAGAATACCAGCACGAAGCTTGCACCTGATCAGACCGCCTCGCTTGCCGGCGGAAGCATTCCGGGATCGACGACGAACGCGCTCTACAGCGCGCCGAAGCAGAACCTGCTCAGCAGCCTTTCCGGGCTCCTGCAGAAGGCATCGCTGCCTGGCATGACGCGCGTCGCGCCAAACGGCCTGCATGTGCAGAACGACAGCGTCCAGGTCGGCTGCTTCAAGCCCGATCTCATGCGGGTCATCAAGACAGTCGAGACTCACTTCGGCAAGCCGGTTGTCGTCACGTCAGGCTACCGCGATCCGCAGCACAACCGTGAAGTCGGGGGCGCCGAGGAATCGATGCACAAGAGTTGCGAAGCAGCCGATATCCAGATCGACGGCGTCAGCAAATGGGATATCGCCCAATATATCCGGTCGCTCCCGAACCGCGGCGGCGTCGGCACCTATTGCCACACGGATTCGGTCCATCTGGACACGGGCAATACCCGAGACTGGAACTGGGGCTGCGGCCGCAAGAGCGCGCCGATTGCTTCGGCAAGGGCGATCTGACCGTCACCCCTCTGAAAGAGTAACGTGGGGGAAGCGGCCGGCACGAGATTTCCGGCCACCACTGCAGCTCTTTGATTCGGCTGCAATAATCTTCATTTTCCACAGGCGGAAACAGCTTGTCATTTTTTTGAAAAATTTCGAATTTGCCGCTTGCGGGATCGGAAGTGCCTGACTATAAGGGCGCCACCACAGCACGCGCCCTTCGTCTATCGGTTAGGACGACAGATTTTCATTCTGTAAAGAGGGGTTCG
>NZ_AJWE01000144.1:0-34083 GCF_000281145.1 Rhizobium sp. CF142
CCGAAGGGCGGATGAGGGGGCTGCACGGCACGCCAGAAGACGAAGGCTCCAAGCCCATGGGCATACGTTCGGACACCGCCCCCACCCGCTTCACCTGCGCCCGCAGTTATCGCCCCGCCCCTTCCACGGCCGCAACCGGCGCCATCGCCGCCCGGCCTTCCGCCGCACCATTCACCCTGCCCGCCAGCGCAAAGCGCCTCAGCGACAGGACGGGCTTTTCGACGACGTGCCAGGAGACTGCGGCAACGCAGAGGACGACGACGACCGTTACCGCCGTCAGCATGATGACCCCGGGGATCGTGCCGACGAAGACCGACGGCGCCAGGAAGATCGCAAGCTGGATGAACGGCACGTGATAGAGATAGACGCCGTAGGAATAATCGCCGCGCTCGAGAATTTTCGGCAGCGGCAGGCGCGACAGGCCGGCATAGATGGTGATGTAGGTGAGAGCGGGGATCAGGATCAGCCGGTTGGCGACGCTGTGGGTCGCCCTCGCGTCGAGGACGATCATGGCGATCAGCGCAATGGCGACGCAGGCATAAAGCGCCATCCTGCTCATCGGGATCCGGTCGCGCAGCTGATAGGCAAGGATGCCACACAGGAAGGCCGTGACGAGCTGGGCGCCGCGGCTGACGAACAGCGCATGAAGGGTCGAACCGTCCTGAACACCGGCGGGCGAAAAATGCTCGACCGCAAGGCCGGTAAAGACGTAACCCGCAAGCAGCAGGAAAGTCGCCGCCGGCCGCCGCACCACGCCCGTGATGAGCATGACCGACATGATCGTGTAGCAGTTGATCTCCCAGGGAATGGTCCAGAGCGCCCCGTTGGCCTGCGAGGTCGGGTTGCCGGTGAAGACGCCGGGCAGTTCGATATGGATCGCGCCGACGATGTTCATGAGATAGGCAAAGAAGCCCGCATCGGTGAAATATTCGCCAAGCGTCAGCGTTGTGACGGCCGGCCCGATGATGAAGGCGCAGATCAGGATATCGACCGCGAGCGCGGGAACGATGCGCAGTGAGCGATTGAGCAGGAAATTTGCAAGGTCGAGCCGCTGGGCGCTGGCCGTGATCAGGAAGCCGCTCAAGGCGAAAAACATCGACACCAGACTGTATTCGAAGAACCACAGGATAGGGCCGGTGCCGGCGCGCAAGTAACCGTCAGCGGTGACGACGTGATAAAAAACGATGGTGAGTGCAAGCGCAAGGCGCAGGAAATTGAAACCTGGAGCAAGGCCGTGATGGCCCGCCAGCACCTCTCCAAAGCTCTTCACAGCCCCTCCGGAAAACTGACCGCTACGCCCGCCTCCGGCCGCATGAAGCAAACCACGGCGGCGGAAGAATATTTCCGGCTGCATCTTACGCCCGAATTTTTCAACGAAAGGTTAGCGAGACGCGCACGAAAACACAGCTTGTGCGGTATATTTTCGGACAGACTGGCGCACGCCGGGTGCCGAGGCGAGGCAATCACCGCTTCTGTCAGTCACGCGCCCCTGGCTTCAGGCCGGAACGTAGGTCAGCCTGATCACGTCCTCGTCGATACGATCGCTGGCCACCAGGCGAAGCCGCGACCGGGGCGCTGTGAAGAATGGCGTGCCGTGGCCGAGCACGACGGGATGGAAGTAGAGCTGATATTCATCGATAAGGCCAAGCTCCGTCAGACTTCGCGCCAGGTCTGACCCGCCAATGCCGATCTCCCCGGTAAGCCGGGCCTTCAGCCCGCGTATGACGGTATCGAGGTCCCCCTGGACAAGCGCTGCATTGGGGCCGACCGACGTCAGCGTGCGCGATACGACCCACTTCTGCTGCCCTCGCCACGCCGCGGCGAACTCGCCTCCCGCGGGCTCCCAGTCCGCATGATCTTCGTCCCAATAGCGCATGAGCTCGTACATGCGGCGACCGTAGACGATGGCTGCCGCGCCGCGCACGCTTTCGATGAAGTGACGGAACAGCGCGGGACCGGGCGCAAATTTGTCATGGTCGATGTAACCGTCCAGTGACACGTTCAATCCGAATACGAGCTTGGCCATGTCCTCTTCCTCCTCCCCGGAGCGCTCTTTGGGCGCCGCGCGACGGCGGTTCCGATTGCGTTGTACAACCAGCTGTAAGATAGCCAGACTAGTTTTAAATCGCAATCGGTTTTTGGAGCGCGCATTCATGATGGTGCGCCTGAGCGGATCAACGCGCGCTGTCGATGATCGCGCCGCCGTCGGGAGCAAGGCTGTAGCCGGTGATGAACTGCGAATCCCTGGCCGCAAGAAACAGCACCACCGGGGCAATGTCGTCTTCCGGAGAGCCGAAACGGGCAAGCGCATTGGCTGGCGGCGGGACATCCTTTGCCGCAGCACCCCAGGTATCCGCGATCGGCAGGACATTGTTCACGGTAATCCTGTCGGCGCCCCATTCGCGCGCCGCGGTACGGGTCAGCGCGCGCACCGCCTCCTTGGCCATGTTGTAGGGACCATAACCCGCCAATCCGATGGTCCCGGCCATCGAGCCGAAGTTGATGATCCGCCCTTCGCCGCTCTCCTTCAGGTGGGGATAGCATGCCTGCATGAAGCGCAGATACGCAACCGGCCCGGTGTCGAAGTTCCGTTGCAGTTGCTCGACCGGCAGATCGATGATCGAAGACAGGACCGCAGAACCGTCGAAAGCATTATTCACGAGAATGTCGATGCGGCCGTAGGCGGCGACAACCTTGCCCACCGCAGCCGTGATCTGGTCTGCCGCACCGACATCGCAGACGACGCCGAGCGCGGTGCCGCCCGCTTCAACGATGTCAGCAACAACACGTTCGACGCCTTCGGGCGTCCGCGAGAGAACTGCGACCTTTGCGCCTTCGGCCGCAAACAGCTTTGCGGTAGCGCGGCCAATGCCACGGCTTGCGCCAGTGACGATGGCGATTTTTCCATTGAGTCGACCCATTTTAGTCTCCTTGATTTGGGTTGGTGACAGGCCGTCAGCGCATGGCCGGCTGAACGTAAGGGGAAGGCACGCCGCGGGCATCGTTCTGCGTGACGAATGAGGTGACCAGCAGCGCCAGGCCGATCGCCGCCGGCAATGCGCCGGCAGGCTTTCTGACACCGATATGCGCGAGGCCGGACAGCAGCAGGTGAAAGAAGATCCCGGCATAGGCGAGATCGCTGAGCGGCACGCTGACGCGCGAGAGGATCGCGACAGGGCCGAGGATCTTGATGACGATCATGAAGGCAACGAGATAGGGAGCCTTGTATCCAAGCTCTGCCAGAACCTGACGGACCCAGTCTCCCCTGGTGACGTAGACATAGGCTGACATGAAGTAGAGCGCGGACAGAAGTGCCGTGCTGATCCAGTACAGGTAATATTCAGGCATGATTTCATCCTTGTCGCCGGCCACGCGGCAACACTTCTCTCTTCGAGTCTGTCGGTTTGTTTTGAGAGACGCCTTTGCTGCGTTCCCTTGTGCAGCATGGAAAATGTCGACTAAGATTTATGTTTGCAAGTAGGATGAATTACTTGCCGTTAGTATGGAAAAGCAGGCCATGGCCGAAGGCGAAATCAATATGCATGAGGAGATGAGGCGCGCATTCGCGCTGCTGTCAGGCAAATGGAAGCTTGAAATCATGTGGCTGCTCCACCAGCGGGTCTACAGGTTTGGCGAGTTGAGAAAGGCCATTCCCGGCATCACCCAGCACATGCTGACGGCGCAGCTGCGCGAACTCGAAGCGGATGGGCTGGTCTCGCGTACCGTATTCGCGGAAGTGCCGCCGCGCGTTGAATATGACATTACGCCAAAGGCACGCGGCCTGGGTCCCACGATGGAAGCGCTCACCGCATGGTGGACCGAGTACGGAAAGAGCGTTCCGCCCAGACCGAGCACGCGCGGCCGGAAAGCTGCAGCGGCCGGGCCGTGACTTCATCTTGCTCTAGGTATCGGCAAGCCTGAGTTCGATCAGCTCACGCGCCAGTTCGTAGGTTCCGTCCTCGTCGTCGCCTGAGGCTTCGTCGATCATCTCGGCGGCGGTTCGGTAGACTTCCCTCTCTTCTTCGGCGGAAAGCAGACCCTTATTGCCAAGCACGGAGATGAGCGAGTTCAGAACGGCGGCGGCCGACAGTGTCATCGCTTCGGATGTGAGACGCATGGACTCTGAAGACATTTTTATTCCTCGATCGGTAGAACAACGCCTAAACAATACGTTGGGCCTTCAACAAGTTCCAAGTCGAGGTTACAGTTCCGGCCCAACGGGATAGCGGTTGATCTTATCGTGACAATAATGCCTGCGCCACCCCTGATGATTGCAAGAATTGGGCTAATCCGTGTTGGTAGATTTTATCTTGAAGATGCCATCATTCGAGCTATCCTGCCGGGCAGTTTCACTGCTATGCAACTTGACCTGCGCGGGAATGGCACAGTAGCTGATAGTGGATTTATGTCATGAATCTGATGGTGCCCGATGCCCGCTGAGATGGGCTCGACCGGCCTGGAGGGGAAATCGTGGAAACCAGTCAGGACCGGTTCTTTCAGGCCGTGGCGATGAGGCAGATACCAAGGATCAGGGTTGCGGGCATCGTGGTGGAAGATGGAAAGGTGCTGGTCCAGCAGCCCGCCGACGATCCATCCGCCTGCTACGCCTTCATCGGCGGCGAATATGAGACCGGCGATACGTTCGAGACGCGGCTGCGCAAGGAATTCGAGGAGGAGACGAACGCGAGGGTGAAAGGGGCGCGATACCTCTTCTGCGTCGAAAACCATTTTCGCTATCGCGACCAGCTCATCCAGCAGGCCGAACATTATTTCCTCGTGTCGCTGGATCGGCATGATGTCGTCAGCCGCGAGACGCACCTGAAACAGTTTTGGCTGCCGCTGGCGACACTCGCGAGCGTTGACCTGCGGCCGACGGTGGTGAGGGATGCGGTGGCGCGCGGAAGCTACCTGACGGACAGGCATCTTGTGCAGATGCCGGATTGAGCTTGCGATTTCGATCGACGTTTTTTACCAAGGTCGCTCGTAGAAATCGGGGACGGCTATGACGGGATTTGTTGTTGGGTTGGCTCGGTTTGCTCTGGTTATCGTGTTTGCGGCATCTGGGGTGAGCCTGGTACCAACGGCCACTCGCGCCAGCGAACCGCAGTCAATTCCGCAAACGCTCAGTGCTCTCAAACGCCACTGGTACCAAAACCCCGAGTTTCGCGGCATCCGCGGAACTGTAGACTTTCAGATTGATGCCGATGGGCGGCTTTTCGGCGTACCTCAGGTCCGGCTTACAGGCGGGAGTGCCGCGGAGCGTGCAGAAGTGGAAAAGAACGTGAAGCAGGCCCTTCAAAACGCTTCTTTTCCCAAGCCACCCAAGACAGCGTTTTCGCGACCGGTCAAATTCAGGCTTCCATTCGAGTTCAATTGAGATTGGTGTGAATGGCAGGCGTTTGAGCACGCTGGTCCGAGAGCAGACCAAAGCGGCTTTATGACGTCAGGACAGGCAGACGCACGATCTGATCGCCTGGACGAATGGATGACATCCGATGTGTGACGGCCACGATGGTAAGATCGTGGGCAAGAGCACGCAGGCCATCCATGATCTGCCGTTCGGTATCCTCGTCGAGCGCGGAACTTGCTTCGTCGAGGACGAGGATCGCCGGCTTGCCGTAGAGTGCCCTTGCGATTGCGATGCGCTGGCGTTCGCCGCCCGATAATTTCAGCCCTCGCTCGCCAACCACCGTTTCGAAACCATCAGGCATGCCTTCGATCCGTTCAAGGATGGAGGCTTGCCGCGCCGCCTCGCGCAGGCCTTCAGGATCAAGGGTGCGGCCCAGAACGATGTTCGACAGCAGCGTATCGTTGAGAAGCGCGACGTCCTGCGGAACCACGCCGACATGCGCGAACCAGTCTTCACTGGTTATACGAGCCAGATCGATCCCGTCAGCCAGAATGCGTCCCTCGGAAGGTTGGAGCGCCTTGAGAAGCAGGCGAAGGATGGTGGACTTGCCCGAGCCCGTCTCGCCTACGATGAAAGTTGGCGTTCCCCTTTGTATGTCGAATGATGTCTTCGTAACGCCACGCCCATTCTCATAGCGGAACGTCACATCGTCGAACGCGACCAACCCCTGCGAGGGGCGATAGGAGATTGGATCTGCAGGGTCTTCCTCTTCCGGAGCATGCCACATGGCGGCGAGCGGACGAAATCGGGCCGCAGCCTCCACCGTTTCCTTGATCGCCATTCCGACGAGATGGAAGGGTTCATTGAGCTGGATGAGCAGCGTGTTGAAAAGCACGACCGCCCCGACCGACAGCAGCCCGGCATCGACGCGGGGAACGAGGATCAGAAACGTGATTGCAAGCTGGAACCCGGCCGCAATGCCAAGCACAGCGGAGAAGCTGCTGCTTGCAAGCGCATAGCGCCGCCAGTTCGCGAAGGCATCGCTCGCGCTTGTGGCAAACCGCTCCGCCATCCACCGTTCGCCGCGTGTCTGACGCAACGTGTCGACAATGGCAACGGCGTTGCCGATAAGCTGTGCGTTCTGCTGGCTCCGCTCCATTGCCTTGTCGAGGAACGGCGTCACCCGCCCGACCCTGATATAATCGAGGCCGATCACCACCGCTCCGTAAATCACGACGATCAGAGCGATCTCCCAGCCTATGAAATTGCCGAGAAGGCCTGCGCTGAAAGTGATCTGGACGAAACCGGGCAGCAGACCGCCAATGCTCAACTGCGTGATGAGGTTGAGGGTCTGCGCCCCTTGCTGCTGCGCCCTTCCGATCTCGGCTGCATTGTGGTCGAGGAAGAATGCAGGTTTCTTGCGAAGGATGCGGGAAAAAAATGCAGAATTCGCGATAAAGCAAAGCCGCTCGGCGCAAAGAAAAATCAGGAAACGGGACGCCTGGCCAAACCCGGTCGCGATGGCGAAAAGGAGCGCGTACAGAAGCAATGTTCCAAGCGCATCGCCATGATCCCCGGCTTTCAACAGATCATCGACGGCGCGGGAAAAGAGATAGGGAGAGGCGATAGAAGCGACTGACCCTATCATGGCAGCGAGGACGACAAGCGCCGTGGTGGTGTGAGCCTGCCGGAAATACTGAGCAATGAGCGAACGCAAGATCGGCACGATCGCAGAGTTTGCGACTGTCATGATCGACTCCAGCCTGGGAAGATGACGCCCTCGCTATGCTACCTGACTTTTACAGTCAACTTTAAGGGCGAGCAGCTTCGATGGCTGCTCTTGGCGAGCACGGGACAAGAGGTTGGTGCCGGCACCTGATCCAGATGCCGGATTGGGCTTGCCGTCGCATTCTATCTTGCATTCCCCGGCACACCCCCCTCTGTCCTGCCGGACATCTCCCCCACAAGGGGGGAGATTGGCAAACGGCCTGACCTTCGCGCCTCTCTACCGTTTGCCGGCTGCAACGCCGATAGTTTGGGGAAACCGGTGCTCCCAGCCGATCTCCCTCCTTGTGGGGGAGATGTCCGGCAGGACAGAGGGGGGCGCCACACGGCACAACAATAGCCATCCCTGATGTTCAACGGGACCTATCCAGCCCCCGCGCAAATGCCTCGAACCGCGCATCATAGGCCCCGAACGCCCCTTCCCCATCGAAAATTCCCCAATATTTCCGAAACGACGGCTTCTCGATCTGCCGGCGCAAAAACGTCTCCCAGCCCGGCCAGAAATGCTCCGTTATCTCCGGCGTCTTGTGCCGTTCCAGATAGGCGCGCTCGAAGATCGAGATCATCATCTCGTAGAAAATGTCGCGGCGGTTGAGGTCATCAGCGGAAAGGTCGGCCGGTTCTTCCTGCCAGGGGAAGATGCCGAGATGGGGATAGGCGACGGAGAGTTCGAGCAGCCGGTGATAGGCGTCGCTGATCGTCAGATACGAGCTGTTGAACTCCTGCTCCTTCGCCTTCACATGCTCGCGCCGCGCCTTGACGAGTTCGACAACGCCGGCGACGATCGCGATGAAGGTGCCGACCGCCGTCAGCAGCGAGATGAGATCGGCATATTCGATCAGCGCGTTGTGCATGGGCACAGGCTACATATCTTCGCCTTGGCAGGTCAATTGCCGGCCTGTGGTGAGCCCAAGCGCCGGCGTGGATCAGACGCGATCCAGGAACGCACGCACCCTGATGGTGAGCAGCGCCGTCGCATCCGCGTCATAGGAGGGGAGCGAGCTGTCGGCGAAATAGTGCTGGTCGCCGGGATACAGGAAAAGCTCCGCATCCTCCGCCTTCTCCACGATCTCGCGGGCGGCGTCGATATCGCCCTCGCCGACAAAGACCGGGTCCTTGTCCATGCCATGGATCTGGACCGGCACACCCTCCGGCCAAGGTCCGAAGGCCCATTCGCCGCTGATCGGCAGGCAGGAGTAGAAAAGCAGGGCTCCACGGGCGCCCGGCCGCGTCTGCGCCAACTTCTGCGCCGGCAGCACACCGAACGAGAACCCGGCATAGACGATCCCGGGAGGCAGTTCGTCGGCGAAGCGGACGCCGCGCTCCCGCATGTCGTCGAACCCGGTCTCACCGATATAGGCGAGACCCTGATCGATGCTCTGGAACGTGCGTCCGTCGAAGAGATCGGGCGTATGCACGATGTGACCGGCGGCCCTGATGTCGTCGGCGAAGGCGTGCACGCCCGGGGTCAGCCCCTGTGCGTGGTGGAACAACAAGACCTCGGCCATAGGGAGCCTCCGGGTGAGATGGTCTGGCACACGTTCGACCACTCTACAGGGCCATCGCCTCGCCGGGAAGAGCGCGGACCCGTTGCAGAAGTAACGTCGGCGGCCCCGGCGACAAGGCCTGGAACGGGCTTGTTCGCCCGGCCGTCCCTCCGGTTACGAGCGGAACGCTTCAGCTCCTGATTGCAAAACCGTCATTTACCCTATTGATGGCTTGCGCATAAAGGGGTTAGGAAAAGCTGCCTCTAGACGATGGGGAAATCTCATGCATAGCCGGTGGCGACCGTTCCTTCTCGCGATTATTATCCTCTTTCCGAGTGTCGGCATCAGCAAGGAAGCGCTGACATTTGAGCAGGCTCTGGACAAATATTCGGGGACGCGCCACGCGATTTACCAGTGTTCGACCACTGCCAGGATTGTCGGAAAAAAGCTCAGCGGTTGCTGGAGAGCCGTGCTCTTCATCCAGATGGGGGGCAAATACGCCGTTCCGCCCCTGGCAATCGATGACGCCGCCGCCTGGAGGATCATCGAGGAGACCGCAGGGGCAAAAGGGCCGACCCGCTTTGCGCCGTCTGCGCGCGAAAAGAGCCTGAGCCGGATAGCAGGCACGGTCGCGGGCCTTCTCGGCGGGCACGATCATCCCGACTTCGATATGATCAATTGCCTCTCGGAACTGGAATTCCAGGGGATCGAGGACAGTCTCAGCTGCAACTATGCCTATGCCAGGGTACGGCTTATCATGGCAAACGTTGCCGATGCCGAAGCCGGCGAATACAGGCTCGACAGGGCCGAGTTCCCCTATGTCCTGCAGCAAAGCCTGGAACGCGCCTATGCTGGGATAAAGACCCCGCAGCCCTGAGCCGGAGCCCCGGGTTGCGACGTCCACCGCCACGGCAAGGCGGGTCACTCGATGATCCCCAGGCTCGACGCCTCATCCCTTCGCGAGCTTGCCGGTAAGGAAATCGACCAGCCCATAGGGCGCGCGATCGCCGACGCAGAGGTCCAGGATGAAGCGGGCACCTTCCGCCTCCGTTGCGCTGCGGGCAAACATCGGCTCTTCATAGGCGGCGAGCGCTGCTTCGATATTGTCGGGCTGTGCGGCGATTGCCTTTGCGAGTTCGGCGCCGTCGAACATGGCAAGGTTTGCCCCCTCGCCCGATGGCGCCATCAGATGGGCGGCGTCGCCGATAAGCGTCACGCCGGGCAGACGCGGCCACCGGTGCGCATCCGGCAGCGCATGGATCAGGCGCGGGGCGAGCGCGGTATCGCTTTCGGTGATCAGTGCGGTGAGCGCCGGCGCCCAGCCTTCGAACTCCGCGGCGATCCGGGCCTTTGCCGCAGTGGCATCGGAAAAGTCGATGCCGTCGATCCACTCGGGCGAGCGGTTCATCTGGATATAGGCGTGCAGCACGCCACCCGCCTCGCGATGGGCAACGATGCCCTTGCCCGGCGAAAGCGCAAACATCGCGCCGCGGCCGACTGCCTCCGCCGCGGCCGTGTGGCGGATATCGGCATCATGGAGATAGGTTTCGATGAAGGCCGTGCCGACATAGGTGGGCCCGGCATCCGAAAGCAGCGGCCGCACCTTCGACCACGCGCCATCGGCCCCGACGAGCAGGTCGCTGACGACGCTGGTCCCGTCGGCAAAGCTCAGTTCGTGCCTGCCGGCGCCGAGTGCCGCAACGCCGGTGAGTTTCTTGCCCCACTGGATCATGCCCGCAGGCAGGGAGTTAATGAGGATGCGGCGCAGATCACCGCGCAGCACTTCCGGGCGCGAGAGCGTACCGTCATCGGCCTTCTCCAGCAGTACCACGCCATGCTGGTCGAGCGCACGCGCAGCCTGGGCGCCGTGATGGATGATGGCGCGGAACGCTTCCGTGAGGCCGGCAGCCTCCAGCGCCCGCTGGCCGTTATGCGGATGAATATCGAGCTGGCCGCCCTGCGTGCGGGCCTCGGCCGAAGGCTCCGCCTCGTAGATCGTGGCCCCTACGCCGTTGACGGCGAGGACGCGCGCAAGCGTAAGGCCGCCGAGGCCTGCCCCGACGATCGTGACTGTTACAGTCATTGTCTTCCTTTCCGAAGATGATTGGAACAACGTTCCAGAGATAGTAATTGGAACGTCGTTCCATTCATGTCAAGATGCGGCCCATGAAAATCAAGATTCGGCAAATCAAGGCTCAGCAAATCAAGACTCAGCGGGCCAGAACCCGGCGAAGCGAGCGGCGCACCGATGCCCTCTCGAAGGAAAGGATCGTCGAAGCGGCGATCGATATCCTCGATGCCGAGGGCGAAAATGCCCTGACCTTCCGCGCGCTTGCGGCGCGTCTCTCAACAGGCAGCGGGGCGATCTACTGGCATGTCGCCGACAAGAACGAATTGCTGACCGCCGCCACCGACGCCATCATCGGCCGCGTCCTGGCCGATGTCACTGATGATGCCGGGCCGGATCAGGCGATCCGCACCTTTGCCCTCGGCCTGTTTGACGCCATCGACGCCCACCCCTGGGTCGGCACCCATCTTTTCCGCGAGCCGTGGCAGGCGGCGATGCTGGAGATCTTCGAAGCGATCGGCGGAAGGCTGCAGGCGCTCGGCGTTCCCGAAGAGGCGCTGTTCAATGCCGGGTCGGCGCTCGTCAATTACATCCTCGGCGTTGCCGGACAGAATGCCGCCAATGCCCGCCTGCTGCCGCAAAGCACGGACAGGACGGCCGCCCTCGACACTATTGCCGCAAGCTGGACCGAGCTCGACCCGGCGCGATATCCCTTCGTGCATCATCTCGCGACAAAGCTCAGCGACCATGACGACCGCGAGCAATTCCTCGCCGGCATCGACCTGATCCTCGCCGGCATCGGCACTATCGGCCGGACAGATCAAAGGAACTGAGACGGTGGAACGGGCGGCCCGCGCCCTATCGAGGTCTCAACGCAACCGTGAGCCGGCTGCGGCCGCGCGATGCTCATTCACTCCACGACCCCCGAGGCGCGCAGCAGCGAGGACAGCATCGACCGTGCCCGGTCGCCCGCAGCCGCCAGCCAGGCTCCCGCCGCGGCAGGACTGGGCTTCTGTTCTGCCGCCTCATCTGCGCAGGACCTGTTGTCGTCAGCCAGGCCGGGCGCCGCTGAGGGCGGGCCTGTTGCCTCGCTCTGTGCCTTGTCGGGCGTGCCGCAGGGAACGAGATAGCCCTCCTCCGGATCGACCGCGTTCAGAAGGAAAAGGTAGGCGAGCGCGGGAGACATGCTACGGTCGGGGAAATAGGAGGCAAAGAGCGCCGTTGCCGTCGAGCGGTGGGAAAAGATCTGGTAGACGCGCGTCTGCACGAATTGCACCAACGCCGGATCGCTTCTGTTGACGAGAAGCGCATAGGGTTCGTAGGTCAGATATTCGGCGCCGGTCGGCTGCTCGACCGAGCATGGCGTATTCCGGGCGTTCCAACTGTCGAGTTTGCCGAGGATAAGCTCCCGGTCGCCCATGAAGATCGGCCGTACGCCGGTACTTGGGCCGCAGAACCACTGGATGAGCTGCCGGTAATCCTCCATGGGGCAGAAATGATATTCACGCCAGGACTTCTTGTCCTTGTCCTTATCGTCGGGATCTTCCTTCTTGGCAGCAGGATTGGATGACGGGCATAGGGGATCGGTAACGGCGAGCTCCAGCTTGTCCAGATTTGCCGTAAGCGCCGCCTTGCACGCAGCGCTTTCCGGGTCGGCCTCTCTGCCCTCCTTCTTCGGAGGACAAATCTCCTTCAGTGTGTCCAGGAGCTTGCGCGCCATCACCTGGGACGGCAGCGGGAGGAACGATGTAGCCTGCGCCTTCGGCTGAATCTCGAGGTCCGCGAGGATCCGCGCACTCTGCAGCGCTCTCTTGAGCACCGCCTGGCCGGAAGCACTCAGGGTGGCGCTTTCCGGAAGCATCTGGATCCTGCGCTGCGTCGCGGCCGCCGCATCTAGGAAACGACACCGCTCGTAGATCGCCTTTCGCTGGGTCGGCGCAAGCGTCTTGAAGAGGTCGACCTGGCAGCTCTTCAGAGCGACATCGGCGGCGGTCGTCGCCGAGACATAACCGATCAAGACGTCGCCGCCGCGCGTCGTCGCCTCGCGCGACGACCGGTCGAGATAGGAGACGCCGGACGCAAAGACGATCGGCGAGTAGATGCTGTTCCAGTTGCGGTTGGACCGGCCGTCGGCATCGCCTCCATCGCCATTGGCGCTGATCGACGATCCCGAAAAGCGCATGGTCACCGTGTCGCAAAGAACCTCGACGGGCTTCTTGTCACCGACCGGCTTCCCATTCACCAGCTTGAAGCGTTCGGCCGCCGTGACCGACACTTCCTCGATCGTATATTCGCCGCCCGAGAATATCTCGTGGCACAGGTCAGCCAGGTAGCCGATGTGATGCGGCTTTCCGTGCTCGTCATTGACGAGATAGGAAAACGGCTCGATATCGTCGCGGAAACCGACACGCACGTCCCGGGCGAAAACAGGCGCGCTCAGCGCGAAAGTAGCGGCCATCATGACAGCGCAGGCAAGCTCCGCCCACCTTCGGCCGATCTGCCGCCGCGTTCGGCTGAAGCCGGGCTGGCCAAGGTTCCAGCTTGCAAGGAACGCCAGCACCGTCAGGATGAGCCGGCTCAGCGTATCCGACCGCCGGCTGCATTCGGCGGTCGCAATCGTCGTCGCCTTGAAACAGTCGCTCGGCCAACGGGGATCCCAGAACCAGCTATGGGCGATGGAAAGCAGCAGCACCGAGGCAGCGCAGAGAAGCGCATGGCCCAAGACCGGCCTTCCATGCGTCCGCTCATCGGCTGCCCACAGGCATATCGGCACCATGGGAAAAATGGTGACGGCAAGGGTGGGATAATAGAGCACGAAGGGGTTTGATCCGCCGACCAGCAGCGCATTGAAATAATTTGCATTCTGCGCCACCGCGAAGGCCCGCAGCATCGCAACGCCGGTCAGCCCGATCACCGATACGGCAAGCGCCAATGCAAGGCAGCCTATCATTTGCGACAGGTACAAGGAGCTTCGAAATGCCCAAGGCTGAGCGCCGGCCCAATCCTTGATGTCCCACCGGTATTGACGCAACGAAAATGCCGCCAGCAGCGGCAGCCAGGTCAGCGAGGCGATCTTCAGCGTTTCGAGCAGCGCGGTCAGCAGCACGCCGGCGAGATTGGTCGTTTCCACATATTGGCCTACCAGCTCCTGCACGCCCTGCCAGGCGCTGGCCGCAAACAGGATGAAGACCGGAACGAGCGAGAGCAGAAGTCCCGCCTCAGGCCCGTTGCCAACGGATTGCAAGCGATCCGTTTCCGAAAGCAGATCGGCAAGCGCATCGATCGGGTGAACCTGGCCGGGCTCGGGCACCCTAGCCGACCCAGGAAAATCCGGATCGCGCTCGAGAAAGATTGCCAACAGCGTCACTAGTTCGAAGCGGATCGAAGTCGCGTCCTTCATCAGCTGTGACAGGTAATCGTCAAATCGGGCTTCGATGGCATGCAGGTCGGGATTGGCAGGATCCGTGGCTGTGGGATCGCCGGTTTCCCGCAGCCGGCGCTGAAAGTTGTTCAGTAGAGTATCGGCCGAATCTACGAACTTTTTTTCGGCCTCCCGTACACGCGTAGAAACCCCAGCACCCGGCCAGCTGCCACGCGCGGTCTTTGCCCAGACGATCAGCATCTCCAGGTCCGACAGGAGCGAGAGCAGCTCCCCCGTTCGCGCGATCCGCTTTCCCAGCAGCCGCTTGACGCGCGAATTGCCTTCGATCTGGCTCTCCCAGTTCTTGCGGTAACGCTCCAGCATCTCGGCAAGCGAGCCCCTGTCTCTGTTGACCCATTTCTCGCTGGCCTCGCCGACGAAGCGAACAGACGGTTCTTCCATCGTGGCGATGAGGCTCCGTGTGATCTGCTCGATCCGCACGGGAATACCGGCCGCCCGGTAGGCGCGATTGCGCAGCCACTCCTCGGCAATGCGCACCGGCGGCAGCAGATCCGCCAGCCCCGCGAAGGCGAAGGCAAGGGTCAGCGGCCATTGCGGGCTGTCGAATTTCAATTCGGCAATATCGACGGAGATGCCGGCAACGGGGATCATCTGCGTTGCCTGGAAGATCAGCTTGCCGAAGAAGGTGAGCGACACATAGAGGATGAGCATCGCGCCGGCATAGATGAAATAGGCCCTGTGCAGCGAATTCTGGCCGCCGAGATCAGTGGGATCGAAATCGCGCAGCGCCTCCGATGTGGCGTTGATGTTCCTCCCCTTGGCCTTGAACCGCGGCCACGAGAAGAAGGCAACGAAAAAACAGCCGAAGGCGAAGGCATAGAGGAAAGACGGATCGAACCTGACGCCCATCATGGGAAGCTGCGGCATGTCGCTGAGGCTCAGCCCCTGGTATTTCCACAGCGACCACGGAATATCCGCCGGCCAAGGATTATCCATCCGCCCCTCCAGAAATCGTGGCGTTCGCAGGTTCTCAAGCGGAACCAGTCAGTGCCGGTGGATCCGGATTTTCCTTGCTAGCAGCGAGCCACGTTGGGGTCGCACGGGCCCGCCACTGCAGCAGGCGGAACGACTGCGACGGTCGAGACGCAAAGGCCAATAGCGATGAGCAGAACGAAGATACGCATGTTACCCTCCCTAACTCACTTTATAGTAGCATATTTGAAATAACGGGGAAAGAGCACCTGCCGTAAGCGACAGTCCAGGGTAAAGAAAGACGCTGTGAAATAAAGATTTACAGCCTTGTTAGCCTGTCTTTTCACTTTAACACAATGCTATCTATCATTGAATTAGCACATTCGTAACTATAGATACCACGCATTTCGGACATCGCCGGAGGGCGGGTTCGGCGTCACGCAGAACCCCAGAAAGCGCCGCGACCAGCTCGCATTCTTCTTCCTTCAACCATTAACCCATTGATCCTGAATAAGAATTTTGAAAAATGCGGCAAAAACGGCCAAAAATGCCGCTAAGTCATTGATCCTGAATAAGTGATCCACTTTCCTCCAAAAATACGCGTAAAGAGATTCAAATCAGGAGAGAGCGCCGAATGACGGAAAAAAATATAAAAGTTTTTCCGCTTTCCTGCGTCACTTATTCAGGATCAATGACTTAGCCCCTCTTTGCCGCCATGCCGGCAGCACCGGACCCTCATCAGGCCGCGGCTTCGACTGTCTGCCTGCCTCAGTGATGGTGGCCGCGGGAGAAAAGCCGGGGGAAGGAAAAGTGCCGATGGGCTCCGTCGTCATCGCGGGGAAAGGCATCGCGGATGTGCTGCGTGTAGTACCAGCCGGGCGATGGCGCGGTGACGAGGTTGATGACGACGGCCGGGGGCACGTCGAAATATCGGCGGTGGCCTTTCAGCCGGTGCTCGATCTCGAGGATCTGGGTGACGGGATCGTAGGTGATCTCCCTGATCAGATGCGAGGCGAGTTCCACCGTCGCCACCCTCGGGCGGGCGCCCTGCGGGCTCCCTTCCCTGTATGGGGCCTGTTGCCCGTGATGTCCCCCTTGCCCGTTACCGGGGCTCATCTGCGCCCTGCACCTTCGGCTTCCAGCGGGCGGTTCGACGGCTCGATCTGGGATTCGTAGAAATCCAGCTTGTCCTCGGCGATGCGCAGGCCGACAATGTGCCCTTCGATGACATCGACATGGGTGTGCAGGCTGCCGTCGGAAAATTCGACGACGAGCCTCGAAGGCTCTTCGCTATAGCCAATTCTGCTGATTTCCCTGTCTCGATGAGCCTTCTCGGATACACCGATGGCATTCTTAAGCTTTTCAAGCATCAGCAAGCTCCTCTATTCTAACAGATCCCTGGTCAATTCAATGCGCCCCGGCAGAGAATAGCTTTTCATATCGTTTGGTCAGGTGATTGATATTTGAATATACCAGTTACGATTGTATTCCGTGGCGATATTCCGGCTTTGAGATAGGCTGATCGATCCATTTTCCTCCGAACGGCTTTGGACAAAAAGCGGCTGAGGCACCAAACGCGAGGCTTCCGAAAAGGTTCCCGCCCGCGTTCACAAATTTCCATTCACGATTTGCCGTCCCGCCTCGCCGGCAGTTCAGGAAAAACGTTGCGTGCGTCTAAGTCGATTAACGATCCGAAAAACCAGTGAACAAAGCGTAAATTTCAACAGGGATGAAGCTGAGACCAGTCTATTTTTCGGACATTCGAGACGAGAAACGCAGATAAGGAATATATTCTGCCGGAAATGTGAGTTCTCCGGAACTTCGCTCCATGCTATTTGTAATATCCAGACCAGATGGAGAACTAAATTCAATGGCATCGGTGGAAATGAATCAAAACGACTATGAAAATACACTGGCTCTGGAGCTTGGAAATACGCTCATCAAAGATGTAGCTCCAGAGGAGGCCTCTGATTTTGAGGCGATAATAAACGAATACAACAAAGCGAAAAATGAATCTCCCGACGGTGAACATCCGCTCGCTTTCGGCGTCGGAGACCTCGTCAATATTATGTCTCCCTACGTGTTCGAGGCGGCGAAGGTGATTATTGGCTTCCTGCTTCTGCAAGCCGCATCCTCTGCAAAGAATATTGCCACCGCAGCCTTCACGACGGGTACCGACCTCATTACCGAGCGTCTGACGAACTGGATGAAGGGACTTGCCGACGGCAAGCAGCCGCTTCCGCTCAATGCCGATCAGGAAGCGGACCTGCTGGCCAGAATTCGCAAGCGCCTCGCCGAACTGAAAGCGAACCCGCAAATCACGGAAGCCGTCATGAAATCGGTGGACGATGCGATCAGACCGACCCCCTGAAGCACGTCTCGCAAAACTGCAGCGGTTTTGCGTCCGCAATTGCTTGAAAACAAGGAGATAGGGCATTTCGGTCATCAGAAGAAAAGCGGAAATGCTCTAGCACGTGGCCAGCCATGAGCGGTTCACCTGCCGAATCCTTCGATTTTGGAACGCTCCCAAGTGGAACGCGCGAAAGATTCATACTCCTGTTCGCCCTTGCCCTGATCGGGTGCGAACAGATCGCGATCTATGCCGTCATATTGATCTCAGGCTATTATCCGGGCCAGTTCTATCTCTACGACTGGTATCTGTCCGCGATTATTGCCGCGTTCTTTCTCGTCGTCTTCGCTTCTTATGCGGCGCATCAGAAAGATATCACGAAGCGATTTGGACCTGCCGGTCCATTGCCGCCGGAGATGCAGCCGGTCTGCGATCAGATGCTGTCGAAGGCCGGCCTGCGGCATGTGAAGATCCGGATGACATCCACGCTGCTTCAGCAGGATGCGATCGCCTGCGGCTTTCCCTTTTTCCGCACCGTCATTCTGGGTGGCGGCCTGAAACTGGTCTTCAGGAAGCGGCCGGATATGTTCGCCGCGATCGTCGCCCACGAACTGTCCCACATCAAGAACAGGGATGTCGATATCGGCTATTTGAGCCGTGCCATCTTTTCAGCCCTCGTCCTGTTCACCGCTTCCATTCTGGCATTTGGAATGGCCCGGTTTCTGTTCGAGCTCTTCCGGAACAACCCGCTTGGCATAGTTCAGGATTTTCTGTCCTATTACGTGTGGGGAACACAGCTGCAGCCGGCCTATAACGTCATCTGGGTGGGCAACAGCGTAGTCGCCTACCTCTTCGAATTTGCCGGACTGGCCCTCATCCTCATACTGGCCTTCATCAACTACACGACCCTGTTGCGAAGCAGGGAGCATTATGCCGATCTCGGCGGATGCTTCATCGTCGGCAGCGGTCCTCTGGCTGGTGTTGTCGGGATGGCATCTCCGATGCGCAAGAGCCTTTTTCGGCGCCTGATCGCATTTCACCCGCTGCCGCAGGCAAGGCTCGCGGTGATCGCCGATCCGCCATCGCTGCTGGTGCCATCGAATTGGGAGGTCGCCTTTTCGGGATATGTTTTCGGCGTCATCACGCAGAACCTCTATGCCGGAGGGTTCCTGCACAATTCAGGCACCTATACTGATTACCTCAAGCAAGCCGTCTCCGGCTGGTCGAGTTTTCTCGTCACGGCGTTGCCTTTGGGCCTCATGCTCATCTTCTTGCTCGTGCTCGGCTCCCAGAACCTGCGCGCCAGCGTCGCAGCCGGCTTTGAAAGAGGCGCCGGGTTCGCACCCTACCTGCTGCGATCCGCCCTGGCTGCATTTTGCATGTTCGCAAGCTTCGCCGCCGGCTGCATCCTCAACACCTCGTTCCTATCGGTGAAATTGTTCGGAAATCCTGAAAATCTCTACACGGTTGATATTCTGACGTTTTCGACACTCGTCGGCGCGACCGCCATAGCTGCTTTCGTCTTCGGCTTCTATTTTCGAAATCTCTATCCGATATCGAGCTTTCGCGGGCTGTCAGCTTCACTGAGGGCGATTTTCCTGTTTTTGTGGCTGTATCTCGCAGTTCAGCTGGCGCAATTGATCTACGCCCTCGCAGCACCGGACGATGCCGGCCTCGACGTTCCGCGGGTGCCCTTTGCAATCGGTCTGATGGTCTATATCGCGATCATTTTCATGCTGCTCGCCCTCATGATGGCGCTGGCGCGCCGCAGGACGCGAGCAGGCGCCGTCTCCTGAGCAAAGCCGCACCCACCCGTTCGCCGCCCCAACCTTTTCCCGGCTATCTCCTTGGCAAACCGGGGTGTGATGGCATGAGCGAACTGACGGCGCGGCAGCAGCGCTTTGTGGAGGAATATCTCGTCGATCCCATCGGCGCGCAGGCGGCGATAAGGGCGGGCTATTCCCCGCGCGGAGCGGCTGTGACTGCCTACCAGCTGCTGAAGAAGCCTGATATCGCCGCAGCCATCGGCAGGGCGAAGGCCGAGCGCTCCGAGCGCACGCGGATCGATGCGGACTGGCTCCTGACGCGGCTTGCCGCCGAAGCCGAGGCCGATCTCGGCGATCTCTACGACGGGAATGGCGATCTCCTGCCGATCAAGGAATGGCCTGCCATCTGGCGGCAGGGGCTGGTGACGGATGTCGAAATCTCCGCGCTCTACGAGGGCACGGGCAAGGAGCGTCGCGAAATCGGCCATGTGAAGAAGGTGAAATTCGCCGAGCGGCTGCGCCGGCTGGAGCTGATCGGCAAGCATATCCGCATCAATGCCTTCAAGGAGATCGTCGAGCACAAAGGCTTGAGCGCGCTCGCCGAGCGGCTGGAGCGGGCGCAAAGACGAAATGAGGGGCGCAGCGAGGACAATGATGGCGAGGCGCAATAGGCCCATGGTGCCTCGAAAGCCCCTGCCCGCGCCCAACGAGAGCCGCGATCCCAATGACGAGATCATCGAGCTCGCCGCCGCCTGCCGCTTCAGCCCGAAGCGCTGGAGCCGGCTTGCCTGGGACTGGGGCATGGGCGAACTCTCAGGTTACGAAGGCCCGCGCCCCTGGCAGGATGAGATCAACGATCTGATCGGCGCTCATCTCGCCGACCCCGAAACGCGCTACCAGCCGCTGCAGATATCCGTCGCCTCCGGCCACGGCATCGGCAAATCGGCTGAGATGGGCATGCTCTCCAACTGGGCGATGTCCTGCTTTGCCGATTGCAAGATCGTCACGACAGCCAATACCGAGGGCCAGCTGCGCACCAAGACGGCGCCCGAGATCGGCAAATGGTTCCGGCTTTCCATCACCGCCCACTGGTTCGATCAGCAGGCCATGTCCATCAAGTCGCGCGACCCTGATCGCAGCGAAAGCTGGCGGCAGGATTTCATCTCCTGGAGCGAGCACAATACCGAAGCCTTCGCCGGCCTGCACAACAAGGGCCGCATCATCCTGCTGCTCTTCGACGAGGCCTCGAAGATCCATGACAAGGTCTGGGAGGTGGCCGAAGGGGCGCTGACGGACGAGGACACCGTCATCATCTGGATCGTCTTCGGCAATCCGACGAGAAACAGCGGCCGTTTCCGCGAGTGCTTCCGTCGCTTCCGCCATCGCTGGGTGGGAAGGCAGATCGACAGCCGCTCGGTGCCTGGCACCAACAAGCAGTTCCTTCAACGTCTCGTGGACGATCACGGCGAGGATAGCGATATCGTCAAAGTGCGCGTACGCGGCCAGTTTCCGAGCCAGTCCGCCATGCAGTTCATCTCCGCCGACGATGCCGACCGGGCGCGCAGCACCCATCTTCGCTCCGAGCAATATGCCTTCGCGCCCGTCATATTGGGCGTCGACCCAGCCTGGACGGGCGATGACCCGACGGTGATCATGCTGCGCCAGGGGCTTTATTCGAAGCGGCTCGCGACCATTGCCCGCAACGACAACGATATCGAGGTCGCCAAT
The DNA here is from genome assembly GCF_000281145.1 of Rhizobium sp. CF142. Classification (NCBI taxonomy): domain Bacteria; kingdom Pseudomonadati; phylum Pseudomonadota; class Alphaproteobacteria; order Hyphomicrobiales; family Rhizobiaceae; genus Rhizobium; species Rhizobium sp. CF142. Next base: position 20,889 of record NZ_AJWE01000144.1, read on the forward strand.
CTCATCGCCCGGCTGGAGGATGAATATGAGGCCGATGCCGTCTTCGTGGACGCCGGTTACGGCACCGGAATCGCCAGCGCCGGCACTGTGATGGGCCGCTCCTGGCAGCTCGTCTGGTTCGGCTCCACCAAGGTCCTGGACCCCGGCTATTACAATATGCGCGCCTATATCTGGGGCCAGATGAAACGCTGGCTTAAGGCCGGCGGCGCGATCGATCCCGCCAATGAGGTTCTCTATCAGGATCTGGTCGGGCCGGAGACCGTGGCGCGGCTGGATGGCAAGATCCAGCTCGAAAGCAAGGAAGACATGAAGGAGCGCGGCCTGCCCTCGCCCAACGAAGGCGATGCGCTGGCGCTGACATTCGCGCAACCGGTGGTCAAGAAGCTGCGCCACCGGGCGGGGACCGGGGTGAAGGCTGCGGTGGATTATGATGTCTATGGGTAGGTGGCGCGGCGGAGTGGTCGCGCATTTTGCGCGACATACTCAAGAGATTACTTCAGGGCTTCGTCATAGGAGCGACGATGCTCTTCGATGACGGGCAGATTGTCCCGGACCCACAGGTTGAAGCTCTCAAGAGCGTGCAGAACGCCAGCGCCCATATCGGTCAGTTTATATTCGACGCGCGGCGGTACTTCTGGAAAATAATGACGCATCACCATGCCATCGCGCTCCAGGTTGCGCAGTGTCAGCGTCAGCATTCTCTGGGTGATCCCGTCGATCTCTTTCCTGAGCGCTGAAAAGCGCAGCCGTTGCTCATCTGCCAGAGACAGCCGCCATAGAACATGCACAGTCCACTTATCGCCCAGCCGTGTGCAAATCCCGTTTGACGGGATCGGCCTGAATTGTGGTTTGTCCTCTGGTCCCTGAAGGGAACCGGGCCCGATACCATTGTCCAAGCGTATCATCCTTGTGCCTGAGGCTGAAAAATGTGCCGTCTTCCGGCGATTTTCTACTCGTATATATGGACGGTCGTTGTTCAACGCGAGGGTTCTCAATGACCAATGACAAACATCCAATTCTCGTTTTCGGCGCCACCGGTCGTCAGGGCGGATCGGTCGCCAAAGCCTTGCTGAAAGCGAAGCGGCCTGTACGCGCGCTTGTATTGAACACCGGGGCCCCAGCCTCGATCGCCCTGCAGGACGCCGGCGTCGAAATCGTGCCCGGATCGTTCGAGGACGAGGATGCCATCCGAGCGGCGATGAAAGACGCATATGGCGTTTTCAGCGTGCTGCCGGCCAACCTGTCGGCAGAGGAGGAAGAACGCCGGGGGACTTCGATCGCCGACCTGGCCGTCGAAAGCGGCGTCACGCATCTCGTTTATTCCTCGGGCGCCAGCGTCGGCGACAAGCCGACGGGTGTGGCGCGTTTTGACGCCAAACCTCGCATAGAGGCGCATATCCGCAAATCGCCTGTCACGGCCACGATCGTCAGGCCGATGATCTTCATGGAAATGCTGGTGCGCCCCGGATTCGGCCTGGACAAGGGGCAGTTGCTCTCGCTCATCAGGCCAGAGCATTCGATCCAGCTGACCGCTGTGGACGACATCGGGAAATTCGTTGCGGCCATGTTCGCCGATAAGGCCCGGTTCGGCAGCGTCACCTTGAAAATCGCAAGCGACAGGCTTACCGGCTACGAACTCGAAGCCGCCCTGAGCGAAATCGCCGGCCGCACGATCGCCTATGCGCGCTTTCCCGACGATGTTCTCGCAGCCAATGCCGACCTCGCGCACATGGCCAGGAGCCTGGAAGATGGTCCGCTGGCAGAACGTGTGGATCTGGATCTCATGCGCGAGATCAATCCGGAAATCCTCACTTTCCGCGCCTGGCTCGCCGGGATCGGCCGCAAGGCGCTCGACGAAGCCTTGGGGTAGAATGCGGCAGACGACGACTTCTGATGTCTGCAACGGGCCGACGGCGGTGGCGGCATTTACTGGCCGGCCGCATCAATTCGCGCTTCGCGTCCTGCACCGATGGTAAAACACGCACATCACCGGGTGGGGACAGGGGTGAAGGCAGCGGTGGATTACGATCCGTATGGGTAGTGTGGCGATACCGGGGCGGGATTAACCAGTGGTCGCGGCAGGCTAATCACAATGCACGGTTCCAATTTTATCCACAGGTTTATTTTCGGCCTCCGGGCGAAAAAATCCCGCAGAAGCTGGGATTTTCAAGCTCGAACCGCCGAGTTAATCCAACTGGTCGAATTGCTGCGCGTCATGCGCGGGCGTCTAATCGCATTGTCACGGTGAAGGGCGCAGATGAGACAAGCACCGGGGCTGGGGCTCGTCTTGGTGCTGGGTGGCGAGCCCCGATGTCTTCACCAGCCATCTGACGAAACTGCGTCAGAACAGCCTGCCTCGGGGGACGCTTAAGGATGAACTCCATCTTCAGAAGGTCCGCCAATGCCGCCCCTGCTCGATGCCGACGACCCAAACAGCCTTGATATTGTATGCGATGTCATCCTTGTTGACTGGTACAACGCAGGCGTGGACACCTTCGATATCAGAGACTTTCGGGAAGAAATGGAGCTGCATTACAAGGAGATGGGCAGACCCGTTCCTGCAGAGATTGCCGATCCCCAAAAGCTCGTCCCAACGCTGCGGCTGCTGCAGGCGCGCATACACATCGTCAAGCCGACGCGCATTACCGGTATCGAGTGGCAATTCCAGCGAAATGGTAACAATGGCAACGGGGATTGAAGGCGCCAGGGCCATGCGGTGGCGGGTGCCCAAAGGACGGTCTGCCTCTTTGGCGATCGCATCAGGCTGCCCGCAAATCAATTGCGATTTCCGGGCCGATGCCTGAGGCACCGCGGGCCGTCTCTAAAGCGCGTCGCGATCTCCAAGATTCGCTTGTCGCGCTTTAGATTCTTGTTTTCGCATGTCGTTATCGCAAAACCGCTGCACACTTTTGCGCGACACGCTTTAGGCCTCGGACTTCAGCTTGCCGCCGACCGCCCAGGAATCCTTGCCGATTTCCGTTATCAGGATTTCCAGCGATTCAGGCGGGCACGCCAGGGTTTCGACGGCGGCCCTGGTGGCTTCGCGCACGAAGGCGCGTTTCTGATCGGCGGTGCGGCCGGGATGCATCTGCAGGTGAAGAATGGGCATGGTTTTTCCTTGGTCACGTTGGCAATGTCCCGTCGCCTTGGCTCGGGCATGACGACTATGTTGTAAATGCCGCGGTTGATAAATAAGCTGCAGGTATCGTCATTCGAAACCTACAGGTAGGCAATCACGGACAAGCTGGCTGGCATGGCAACGTTCGTCAGGGTTATCGACGCCGGCAGTTTTGCGGCAGCGGCAGAGATCGCGCGCGTGTCGCCCGCCATGGTTGCCAAGCAAATCAAGACGATCGAGGCCCGGCTCGGGGCGAAGCTCATCCATCGCACCACGCGGCGCCATCAGCTGACGGAGATTGGCCAGCTCTATTACGAGCGCTGCAAGCGCGCGCTGGCCGAAGTGGCGCTAGCCGAGGCTTCGGCAAGCGAGCTCCAATCGGCGCCCCGCGGCCGGCTTCGGCTGGTTGCGCCGGTAAGCTTCGGGACGCAGAACCTCGTGCCGGCGCTGATCGACTATCAGAACGCCTATCCCGACGTCAGCATCGAGCTATCGCTCGACAACAACGTCCATGACCTCGTCGGCGAGGGTTTCGAGCTCGGCATCCACATCGGCCCGCTATCGGACAGCAGCCTGGTCGCCCGCCCGCTGACCCCCTATCGGCGGATTCTCGCAGCTTCGCCTGATTATCTCGCCCGCCATGGCCGGCCGGCCTCGCCGGAGGATCTCGCGAACCATCTCTGCCTTGGCCACTCCTATTGGCGCATGCAGGATCGCTGGCACCTGATCGGGCCGGGAGATGAAATGCGCGATGTACTGATTTCCGGAAAATTCTCGACCAACCAGGGTGCGGCGCTGCGCATGGCAGCGCTCAGCGGCGCGGGAATCGCGCTTCAGCCGGAATTGCTGCTGGCCGCTGACATCGCCGAAGGGCGGCTCGAGCCGGTGCTTCCGGAATGGTCCTACCGGCCTGTCCCGATGTACCTCGTCTACGCGCCGAACCGACGGCCGACGGCGATGTTGCGGACGGCGATCGATTTCCTGGTGGAACGGTTTGGCTAACGAGGCTCGGTCCTGGCCGGCATCGACGATATCCGAAAAAATCACTTCCTGAAGCGCGTCGCCTGGAACAGGTTTGATGCGACGTGCTTCAAGACTGCTTTCGGCCCCAAGCGCTCATGGGTGGCGCCTGCCTCTCACGTTGCGACAGCGCCCTTCCCTGGCGACACCGCCTAACTCGGCGCGGCGTCATGCCCGCCGGCGGCTCTTTGAACAAGGCGGGCAACCACTTCGGTACGGTTCTGCGCCTGCAGCTTGCGCATGATGTGCTGCAGATGCATCTTCACCGTATGCCCCGACAGATTGAGTTTTCCCGCAATCACCTTGTTTGAGCAGCCGCTTTGCAGCTCTGCCAGCACATCCGCTTCCCGCGGAGTGAATTCGGCAATCGCCAGGTACTGCATCCTGTCGTCCAGCCTTCTTTCGGCCTCGGTTCTAACAGGGATATGCTCGTTCGAGCCGTTTGTAACAGCTCCCATGAGCTGCGGGAAAAATGTTCCCCCTGCCAGAACAAGACGAAGACCGGCAAGGGCAATGTCAATGGGCAGTGAAGTCGTGAAAAAGCCGCGAATACCCATCGTGAGCGCCTGACGGGCTATGACGACGTCATCCGTACCTGAGAGAAACGTGATAGGAACCTCGGGAAAACGTGCGGCAATTGCCGCAAGGTCATCACGCAGGCTATTGCTCTCAATACTTCTGCCGGCCAAATCCAATGCAATCAAACGCACCTCAGCTCCAAGAGCCCTGTCGAGACTCTCGGTCGAGATCAAATCGATAAAGCTCCACCCGGCGAGCTCATGCTCAAGAAGCTTCACCACGGTGGTGCGTGCCAGTGTAGAATGTTCGATTATGATCACAGTTGGTGCAGTGCGCCCCGTTCGGCGCTTACTTTTAACACTGTCGGACACTTGCGTGCTCCCCAGAAGATTTGCAACCCAACAGCTATTCACAATATTCCTGTTCTCGCTTCATGTCATGAGAAAAAACGAGTGTATTCTCGATAACAATAGTCTGATCTCTCATGATAATTCTTATAGTCTATAAGAATCCGGTGAGAGACAACTGGCGCAGTAGAGCAGTTTGGAAAGCTTATCTAGGAGGATCTGCTGAAGCGACTTGTCGCCGCAGACTTTCCGGTCTTCGCCGAATTCACGTATGGCAAGCGCGTCAACAAAGCTTTCAAAGGCACTGAAAAGGCAGGTGATCTGCTACGGAACCATTCGGGAAAGAGCCGTTGGATAGAACGAACCGCCGATCGGCTCGGCTTTGTTCCCACATCTCATTGCAAAGCAGCCGCAGACCTCGACAGCGAAACGACCAACGCAAAAAGCAACAAAAGCCTGAGATCGCCGGTAACCCTTTATGATTACTGAATAATTAGGGGCCATTGGGCATTAATACCGGCTCTCATCGTTTTCACGCAGGCAGCACTGCGCCGGACCGGCAGATGTCGGCCGGAGGCTACGGCCTCCAGGACCGAAATAGACGACAATGCGGTTACGGTCATGGTGGGATGTCCGGTATCTCAGCGCGAGCCGACTGTTTCGTGCCATGCCGGCCCTGAGCGATGATCTTCGATTGCGGGTGTTGAAACATGGGCTTCAGTGGTAGCGATGGTAACGCCGAGACTCAGCAAGACTTCAATTTCAGCGGGGAATGCATTGCGATATACGATCATTATTCTGAGTATTGTAACGGCTCTGGGGTCGTGTGCCACCTCACCCTATGACCCCCCGGAGATGCGCCCCTACTGGTCAGCCGCGCGTGCATTGGGAAAGTGCTTGGAGCGGACTACGAAATCGTATCTTGTTTCAAACAAAGATCCGGAAAAAGTCGCTTCAATGCTCGATAACTCATGCACGGCGGAAAGAAAGGCAGTGGCGGATGCTGAGCTCGCGGCTGGTCTGCCGGTGGATTATTTCGATTACGGAAAAGGGCGACATGAAGTGTCATTATATTGGGCACGCGCCGTTGCAGTAGACTCAGAAAGAGCGGTTAACAGCCACCAACCTCAGTATAGATGAGAACACCATGAACTCATCGCAACAATCTTTAATAAGCATAGATCAATATATTTCCCAGTGCTTCGGGGTTCAGCAATGAATAAGCTTTGATTTGGGGTAACCTTACAATTCTTCGAGAGGAAGTCGCTTTCGCAAGCGTCGATCTGATCTACCGCGATCCGCCTTTCAGCAGCAATGCCAACGACATATGCTGTTTCGATCACCCTGGTCCTAGCTGTGCATGAAGCCCAGGATGTCGTCTACGAGAGCCGAATGGGCGTCCGTGAGGTTACCCTCTCCGCCGTGGCCCGCAATGCCGGCCATCTGGAGCGCATGCTGGTCGTAGAGAACATGATCGACCTGCTGGGCGTCCGCCGTCCCGCCGGCGGGAACGGCAATGTTGATGGGATGGAAATAGGCGAAATTGGTGTCTACCAAGGCGCCGGTCGACGATCCGACCCCGCCACCGCCGCCCGCATGATTGCCGGTGAAAATCGTGTCCGACGACAGGTTGAAGCCACCGCCATTGCCGCCGATGCCGGCAATCTGCACAGCGCCCTGATCGAAAATGACATTGTTTGTCTGATGCGCCTCAGCCGAGCCGCCGGCGGCGCCGATCGCGATGTTGATCGGTGAGAATATGGCAATGCTTACGTCGACGATGCTGCCGACGAAATATCCGTTGCCGCCGTGGCCCGCATAAAAGTCGCCGGTCAATGTAAGCGACGTTCCCTGGCTCAGCGAGTCATGCCCCGCAGCATTATGGTCCCCGCCCGAGCCGCCCATGCCGCCGATCTGGGTTGCGCCCTGCAGGAACAGCGCGTTGTTCGATTGCAGGGCGTGAGCCTCCGCGCCAGGGCCCGCGGCCACGGCCGTATTGACGGGCACAAACAGCGCGGTTTCGGTGCTGACGAGCCCACCATAGAAGAGGCCCATGCCGCCGCTGCCGGCATGACTGGCGCCCTCGCCGCTGCCGGTGGCAACATTGCCGCTTCCGCCATTCCCGCCTATCCCGGCCATTTCGGTGGGATGCTGATTGATGAGCGCATCATTGCCCTGGACGGCCTCGGCACTCGAATGAGGTCCTGTAATAGCGGCATTGGACGGCATGAAGACGGCCAATGCATTGCTGCTGATCACGCCGTCGCTTATTCCAGCACCGCCGCTGCCGGCTGAATAGGTTGGACCGGAAGCGACATCCAGTGGAAGCCAGGTCGGCACCAATGCCAGATGCCCCGCAGCCACGTTGGCGGCGAGGTGTTGATCGGTGCCTGACTTGGGCAGGTCTTCCGATAAGGGACGAGTTTCCGTCATTACCGTCTCCATTCCGCGGACAACCGCACGGCAACCGGGCGTGCAGCGGATGTAGGCTGAATTGTTCAGACATTGTGCCTCTGAACGCAGGAAAAGCAGAGCCTGCAATTCGTCTACATCCTGTCGGCTAGTTCTGTAGCCATTTGGCTAGCATGGCCGCAGCGCCCGTTATGCGGGTTTGCGAGCATCAGATCCGCCTTCCGGTTGGAGGCCCTGGATATTCCCCCATTCTCGCGGCGGCTCATGAGAGTCTTTCAGCCCCGGGAAAGGTCCAGGCGCAGCCTGATCAAAACCCCGCAATAGAGCCGGTTCGCCCGGATGGTCGTCACTTTGAAAAACGGGAAGTCGCAGAGATGATCGCGTCAATGCTCTCCGGCGCCCGATCGCCAAGTACCGATCCAATAACGTTTCGCCACATCCAAGTATACACCCGAAAGAACGTCACCGAATATCTAGATAGTTTAAAGTTTAAATCGCAGGCAATATTCGCTCGCGGTTGTATTGGCTGGCGGTGAGATCCTGAATACCCACACCGTAGGGGGAAAGCCGTAGAAGGAACCCGACGAAACGAAGTAACCGAAGTAGAAGGAGTGATATCAATGCCTATTCCACAATTGTCTGACACGATCTACCTCCATAACCCGGATGCAGGCGACGCCAATGCCGGCAACGGCGGCGATGGCATCAATCATGGCAATATCGACTACAACCCGGTTGCCTATGTGGACCCCACGCAAACGGTCTACGGGGCAGATACCCATCTGCACAACGGCGATCACGTCTGGCAGGGGGCAGATTGGGAAGCCGGCGGCGGTGGACCCGGTGGCTTCAGCCAGGCCCAGAACGGCTTCCTGGCATCGCTCACCAGCGGCGCCGGCGGCGCAGGGGGAGCGGCTACCTCCAACGGCAGTCAAGGAAATACGAGCGGCGGCGACACGGCTACGGTGAATGCGGCTACGACCGCAACACAATACACCCAGCTCGTGGCTGACCAGCATGCCACCATCCTGGCAGGCGTCGGCGGCAACGGCGGCAACGGGAACAATGCTCTCGGTGGCGATATCTCGTCGGCAGTGGTTCACACCAATCCCGAAACCGAAACGACGACGGTGAACAATGCTCTCGATCATTTCATAAACGCTTTCGGCCATATCGACGTCAGCCATCTCGGCTCATGAACTCAGACCCTGAGGGTCGCCGGTTTCGGCTGGCGACCCTCCTGTATTGCTGAACCAGCAAACGCCCACTTCGTGTCAGTATCAAATGCAGTGAGATCTGATAATGGCAACGATTTCCATAAAACCATTGCACACCCAGACCCACCTCGTTGTTGCGCTCCGAGCCTGTGCCGGCGCCTTCGGGTTGGTCTTCCTTTATAGCTGCGGCTATAATCTCTTTCTCCTGGCGCCTTCCATCTATCTCCTGCAGATCTATGACAGGGTTCTGTCGAGCCGAAGCGCCGACACGCTCCTGATGCTGACCTTGATCATCGCCATCGCCGTGCTGGTCGGCTCCATGCTGGATATCGTGCGCAGGGCAGCCCTTTCGCGCATCGGCAGCTGGCTGGACCACAGGCTGCGGCCGATGGTGCTGACCGCATCATTCGAATATGCCACTCTTGCCGATACGGGAGCCGCCACGGAATGCTACAGGGACCTGGCCGCATTGCGCCAGTTTCTCGATTCACCGGCCAGTTCCCTCTTTTTTGACGTTCCCTGGGCGCCGGTATTCCTGCTCCTGCTCTTTCTCGTTCATCCGCTGCTCGGGACCATCGGTCTTCTGAGCGCAGTTGCGCTTCTGCTGTTTGCGTTCCTGACGGAAGTGGCGACGAAAGAGCCGCTGACCCAGGCCAATTTTGCCCTTTCGAGCAGCTATATCCGATTTGCGACCGCCCTCAAGAACATCGAAGTGATCAGGGCAATGGGCATGCAGGATGGCGCAGCGCAGATCGTCTATCGCGATGCGGAAATGGCAAGAAAGGCGCAGGACGTCGCGATGCATCGCACCGAGATCATTATTGGTTTCTCCAAATCGATCCGCACGCTCGCGCAGATCCTGATGATGGGATCGGCGACATGGCTGGTGCTCGTCAACAGCGGCAGTCCCGGCATCATCTTCGTTGCGAGCCTGCTGCTCGGGCGCGGGCTTGCACCCATCGAGGGTGCAATCGGTGCATGGCGCTCATTCACGTTTGCGCGCAATGCCTTCAATCGCCTGAACAGAATGCTGATAACGGTCGCATCGGAAGGCGACGGCCGAATAGTGCCTGTACCGGAACCCAATGGCCTCATTCTCGATAATGTCAGCTATGTCAGGCCATCCGCCGATCGGCCGATATTGACTGATATCACCTTGCGCCTCGCGCCAGGCGATTGCGTAGCGCTGATCGGTCCGTCGGGATCGGGAAAATCGACGCTCGGTCGCGTCATCGCCGGCGTCGTGCCGGCAACGAGCGGATGTGTTCTTCTCGGCGGGGTCGATATTTCGGCGCTCCGCCTTTGCGGGGGAACCCGCCATGTCGGATACCTGCCGCAGGACATCGAACTCTTCGGCGGAGCGATCAAGGATGTGATCGGCCGGCTGGACGGCGGAGATCCCGGCAAGGCGATCGATGCCGCAAAGCTGGTCGGGCTGCACGAAGCGATCATGCGGCTTCCCAGGGGCTATGAGACCGATGTCGGCGAAGGGGGAAAACTGCTGCTTCGGGCTCAGCGCCAACAGCTGGGACTGGCACGCGCAGCCTATGGAAATCCGTCCCTCATCGTTCTCGACGATCCGAATTCGAGCCTGGATTATGACGGCGAACGAATGCTGTTTACGGCGATCGAGCGCATGAAATCCAGGGGGATGACCATCGTCATCATAACGCACCGGATGGGGATCCTGCCGGTCACCAACAAGATTGCCATCATGCGTAACGGGACGGTGGCTGCCTTCGGCGACAGTGACCGTATCTACGACACCTATCTTCAGCCACCGTCTCGAACAGGAACATAGGGAGGGACGACGCCGTGACCCTTGTTCAATTGAACGTAGCGCTGGCGAAATTTTCAGATCTCTCAAGGACGGGTCTGCGACTGGCTCGACGAGCGACAGCGCCAGCCGTGCAACAGACAACCTATCTCCCGGTCATCGATCCGAAACAACGCGGACCCGCGCCCCCCTCGCCCATGCCGGGGCTCAGAGGCGTTGTCTGGACGGGCAACCTGCTGATCCTGGTCTTCATCGTCGGATTGGGGACCTGGTCGGCCTTAGCGCCGCTGAAAAGCGCTGCGGTCGCATCGGGCATTATCGAACCGGAAACCAGCCGCAAGACCATTCAGCACCTGGAAGGCGGGATCGTGCGACGGATCCTCGTCAAGAACGGCGATATGGTCATGGGCGGGCAGATCGTGATAGAGCTCGACGATACGAAGTCTCGCTCGGAGCGCGACAGCATTCAAGGGCAACTTTGGGACGCCGAAGGAAGCCGCGCCCGCTTGCTTGCGGAGCAGACGGGCGACGACCATGTCACCTATCCCGGGGCTCTCAGGGCGGCAATGGAGAGATATCCCTCGGTCGGCGCGATTCTGATAGGGCAACAGAAAATCTTCGAAGCCCGTCGCCGGGTCATGCAGGCGGAAATCCAGATCGCCAATGAAAAGATCGCGCAGGTGCGGCAGGAAATCGTCGGACTTGGCGCGCAGAAGGCATCACTGGCCGACAGAGCCACGATCTCGAGCCAGGAAATGGATCAGGTTACGGCCCTCAACGCCAAGGGACTGGAAAAGAAGAGTAGGCTTCTCAACCTTCAGCGGGAAAAAGCAGACCTCGATGGCCAGCAGGGCCAGGTCGAGGCACAGATCTCCCGCGCCAACCAGGTGATCAGCGAGTCACAGGCCGATATCGCAAAGCTTGAGAGCGACCGGTTGAGCGAAGTCGCCCAGGGCATGCGCGATACGGAAAGCCGGATCATGCAGCTGCGCGAGCGCTTGCGGGCGATCGACGACCAGCTCGCAAGGACCGATATCCGCGCTCCCGAAGACGGAACGATCATGAACCTGCGCATCCACACGGCCGGTGGGGTGGTCGGCGCGGGCGAACCGCTCGTCGATCTCTTGCCACGCTCCGATCGCCTGATCGTGTCTGCCCATGTCAGGCCTGAGGACATCAACCTCGTCCGTGCGGGACTCGAGGCGCAGGTTCACCTCCTTCCCTACAATCAGCGGCGCGTTCCGCTCCTGAAAGGTCAGGTCGAATATGTCTCGGCCGACCGCCTCATCGATCAGCAGAGCGGCCAGCCCTACTATGCCGCGACAATCCGTGTCACGGACGAGCGGCTGGCGAAAATGAAAAATGTCGAACTGATCGCGGGCATGCCCGCACAGACGTTGATCGAAACGGGCCAAAGCAGCGTGGCGCTCTATGCCATCAGACCACTCCTCGACAGTTTCAACAGAGCATTTCGCGAGGACTGAGACGGTGATGGGCAAGAGAAAATTCGACGACGACCAGATTACGGGCATCCTGAAGGAGCACCAGGCCGGGGTGACGGTGGCAGATGTTTGCCACAGATACGGTATCAGCGAGCCCACCTTCTATCGGTGGCAATCCCTGCAGTTCGGAAGCGGCGGTCTCTCTGCCAAAAGGGTGAGAGCACTGGAGGAAGAAAACCAGAAGCTCAAGAAGCTCTTGGCCGAAGCCATGCTCTCGGCGGCAACGCTGAGCGAGATGCTGGCGAAGACATCGAAAGGGCGAAACTGACCTCCAGAGCAGAGGGGTTTGTTGACCCCTGTGGCGGGGAATAGGATCGGAGCGCATCATGTCATATGCGATCTGGGAAAAGGGGAAAATGTCCACTCGAGCGCTGCTGATCGTGCATGCCGATGTTCCGAACGAGGTTGACCGAGGCCCCTTCGATCAATGGTACGATCGCCATATGCCAGACGCATTGCGTGTATTTGGGGCGCTCCGGGCCTGGCGCACCTGGAGCCGAACCGATCCCTCCAAGCACACTGCCTTCTACGAATTCTCCAGTCTGGAGGCGGCGAACGCCGCTATTCAATCGTCGGGCAAGGAATTTGACGCCAAATGGGGCGGGCGGGCGACACGCACGAGAGACATTGTTGAGGTTGTTCAGCGGCTACCGGATCAAGACTGAGAACTTGTCAAGAATCGTCAACGTCCGTTCGGGCCGATGATCCGGTTGCAGGATCAGATCGGGATGGGTGGAGGATACCCCTTCGGGGCCTCCGCACAACAAAAAGGGGGCACCTCGCGGCACCCCCTTTCTGCCCCCCCCAAAGCCGGCATCCCCTCCCCGGATCCCGGCCCCCTCACAAACACCCCTCTCCTCCCTCTTCTCTGTGTTCCCGGCCCAGCCCGAGTTATCTCACAGAGATTCGCGCCGCCCCCTTGGGGCGCAATGACATCTACGCGGCACATATGCACCATCACCGCGCGGAGGCGACGCCTGAATTCCTGTGACTTCCTTTGCGCCAGCACGCGGGCACAGGAATGAGGGAGGAAAGGGAATGCGCCCGGCAGAGAGTGGCAAGAAGACACCGTCACCGAGCCGCATTTTCGATACTGCCGTTGAAAGAAGGGCTTCGTCCCTGAAGTCCTTCTTCCGGTTCAGGATGCCGGATTAACTGGGGTTGTGTTCGCCATTGCCCTGGCCGCCATGACCGCCCTCGTCATGACCGCCCTTGTCGGAACCACCCTTGTCAGAGCCGCCCTTGTCGGAACCACCCTTGTCCGAGCCGCCCTTGTCAGAACC
>NZ_AJWE01000145.1:0-18801 GCF_000281145.1 Rhizobium sp. CF142
GCGCCAGCCGCTTCGGCGGCGCGGCGCATGTCCTCTTCCGAAGCGTTCTCGCGGCCGAGGCGGATGTTGTCGCTGATCGAGCGGTTCAACAGGCCCGCGTCCTGGAAGACGGTGGCGATATAACGGCGCAGCGATTTGCGCGTGACCTTGCTGATATCATGGCCGTCGACGAGGATCTGACCGCCCTGCGGATCGTAAACACGCTGCAACAGGTTGACGAGCGTCGTCTTGCCGGCGCCGGTCGGGCCGACGATCGCAACAGTCTGGCCGGCCTTCACCTTGAAGGAGACGTTGTGCAGGCCCTGCGAGCTGTTGGCGAAGCCGAAGGAGACGTTGTCGAACTCGACATCGCCCTTGACGTCCTTGATCTCGCCATTGCCGGCCGGCTCTTCGCGGTCACGAACGGAATCTTCCAGATTGTAGAAGTCTTCCAGCTTCGAACGGGCCTCGAAGATCTGCGTGGCGAACTGGCGCATCAGGTCCAGGCGGGCAATCAGCAGGTTGGCAAAACCGATGAAGGCGATGACGTCGCCGACGCGCAATTCGCCGTTCTGGACGAGCACGGTGCCGATGACGAGCACGATCATCATGGCGATCGTCGAGGCCATACGGTTCAGCGCGCTGGCAAGCGCCCACCAGTCGAGCACCGGATACTGGGCCTGCAGCAGGCGGTCGGCAAAGGACTTCAGCGCCCGGGTTTCAGCCTCGATGCGGTTATAGCTATGCAGCACCGAGACGTTGCTGATGGAATCGCTGACGTGACCGAAGACGGTATGATAGTGGTTTTCGACCGAAGCCTGGCCGTCCTTGGTGCGGCTCATGACCACACGGCCGATGATCCAGTAGGCGATGCCGAGCACGATGAGGACCGCGGAAAGACGCAGATCCATAGACATCGCGGTCGGGATGAGCAGGCCAAGCGCAATAACCGTCGAAAGATGGTTGCGCATGAATTCGAGCCACAGGCCGAACAGGGTTTCACAGGCGCGCAGCAGCGTATGCAGCGCGTTGGACGTACCCCGCTGGTGGTGCCAGGACAGCGGCATGGAAATGATGCGGCCGAAGGCTTCCGTCAGAAGCGTCGCTCGGCGCCCATGAGCCAGCCTGTCGGCTTCTCGCGCCACGAGAACGAAAGCGATGGTGTTGAAAACGGCAAAGCCCGCCCACATCATAAGGATAGGCTTCACCTCGCCCTTGCCGGAAATCGCATCGATGATGCGGCCGAACAGGATCGGCTCGGCGATGGTGATCGCCGCCAATACGATGTTCGCGATAACGACGAGGGATACGCGGAGCTTGTAGGCGCCGAGATAGCGCAGAGCCCTTGCATAGACCTTGAATAACGACACGTCGGAACCTCTTTTTGCATCTGCGAAAAACGGGATGATGCGATGCTACAAAAATCTACCTGAACCGACGATTAACGGGATATTCAGGTTTGGAATCCGGCTTCGAAATTCGCGCATGCGGTGCGATCGCTGAGTGCGATAAGTGACCATAGTTTCGAAATTGTTGCTTAGGCATAGAGCGCGACAATTTGCGCTTGCATTCCCTGGAGCGTCTAGCGCACCATCCAGTTTGTGAACTGCAATTTTTTAATAAAGACCGTTCAGCGGCGGGTTATCAGGCCTGCTCCGGCGGCCTCGTTGGTCCGGGCAAGGGGCATTTTGTGCAAATTCATTCTTTAATTCAATTACTTGTTATTCTAGAGGAACATTCCGACAGCGAAAGCGCGGTCGAAGAACTCGACAAGGTGATCCGCGCGAACGGATTCGATTTCTATGGCCTGCTTCGCCATCCCAAGCAAGGAGACAACCCATGGAGTGTGACTATGGCCAGCCGGTGGCCAGACAGATGGTCACACGTCTATACGGTGAAAAAATATGTGCTCGTCGATCCGACCGTGCGGTATCTTGCACATGCGCAGCGGCCCTTCCGCTGGCGCGACAGCATGGCTGCTTTTAGGGCCGACCCGCATCAGCGCCGCATGGAGCAGATGATGGTCGATGCCTTCGGCCACGGGCTGGAAGACGGCTATGTCTTCCCGATCTACGGACGAAACGGCATCCTGGGCAGCCTCAGCCTTGGCGGCAAGCCCGTTGATCTCTCTCCGGCTGAAATCTCGCTTTTCGAGGCGATCGCCCGCAAGGCCTTCTGGCGGCTGCTCGATCTGCAGGGCGAAGCCGCAGCGCTGGAAACGGTGCCGATAACCGACACACAGCTGACCCGGCGCGAAATGGAAATCCTGCATTATCTCGCCGAGGGCATGACCTCGATGGAAATCAGCAAGCATCTGAAGATCTCCAATCATACGGTCGACTGGTACATGAACGGTCTGCAGGATAAGCTGAAGGCGAAGAACCGGCAGCAGGCGGTGGCGCTTGCTTTCCGGTATGGTTTGATTACCTGAGATCTAGAGAAATTCTATTTCGTCGAGACGAGGGAAATTGAACTTTCTGTAACAGCACGTTAAGAATTCTCTTCGCGGGTGCAGCATGGCCCGTTTTTCGTGCTTTGAGGAGAGTACATTGCCCATATCGAAGATTCTTGTCGCCAACCGTTCCGAAATCGCCATCCGCGTCTTCCGCGCGGCCAATGAGCTTGGAATAAAAACGGTCGCGATATGGGCTGAGGAAGACAAGCTGGCGCTGCACCGCTTCAAGGCCGACGAGAGCTATCAAGTCGGCCGCGGCCCGCATCTCACCCGCGATCTAGGGCCGATCGAAAGCTATCTTTCGATCGACGAAGTGATCCGCGTCGCCAAGCTTTCCGGCGCCGACGCCATTCATCCGGGCTACGGTCTGCTTTCCGAAAGCCCCGAATTCGTCGATGCCTGCAATGCTGCAGGCA
Organism: Rhizobium sp. CF142; assembly: GCF_000281145.1. Lineage (NCBI taxonomy): Bacteria > Pseudomonadati > Pseudomonadota > Alphaproteobacteria > Hyphomicrobiales > Rhizobiaceae > Rhizobium > Rhizobium sp. CF142. The sequence continues at coordinate 2,851 of NZ_AJWE01000145.1, forward strand.
TCACCTTCATCGGCCCGAGGGCCGATACTATGCGTCAGCTCGGCAACAAGGTGGCAGCGCGCAATCTCGCCATTTCCGTCGGCGTTCCGGTCGTTCCGGCGACTGAGCCGCTGCCTGACGATATGGCGGAAGTTGCCAAGATGGCTGCTGCGATCGGCTATCCCGTGATGCTGAAGGCGTCCTGGGGCGGCGGCGGTCGCGGCATGCGCGTCATCCGCTCCGAAGCCGATCTCGCCCGCGAGGTGACGGAAGCCAAGCGCGAGGCGATGGCCGCCTTCGGCAAGGACGAGGTCTATCTCGAAAAGCTTGTCGAGCGTGCCCGCCACGTCGAAAGCCAGATCCTCGGCGATACACACGGCAATGTCGTGCATCTCTTCGAGCGCGACTGCTCCATCCAGCGCCGTAACCAGAAAGTCGTCGAGCGCGCCCCCGCCCCCTATCTGTCGGAAGCGCAGCGTCAGGAACTTGCAGCCTATTCGCTGAAGATCGCGCAGGCGACGAACTACGTCGGCGCCGGCACCGTCGAGTATCTGATGGATGCAGATACCGGCAAATTCTACTTCATCGAGGTCAATCCGCGCATCCAGGTCGAGCATACGGTCACGGAAGTCGTGACCGGTATCGATATCGTCAAGGCGCAGATCCACATCCTCGACGGTTTCGCGATCGGCACTGAGGAATCCGGCGTGCCGAAGCAGGCCGATATCCGCCTCAACGGCCATGCGCTGCAGTGCCGTATCACGACGGAAGATCCGGAGCATAATTTCATTCCGGACTATGGCCGCATCACTGCCTATCGTTCGGCATCTGGCTTCGGTATCCGCCTCGACGGCGGCACGTCCTATACCGGCGCGATTATCACTCGCTATTACGATCCGCTGCTGGTGAAGGTGACGGCCTGGGCGCCGAACCCGCTGGAAGCGATTTCCCGCATGGACCGCGCACTGCGCGAATTCCGTATTCGCGGTGTTGCCACCAACCTGACCTTCCTGGAAGCGATCATCACGCATCCGAAGTTCAAGGATAACACCTATACGACGCGTTTCATCGACACGACGCCGGAGCTCTTCCAGCAGGTCAAGCGCCAGGACCGTGCCACCAAGCTTTTGACCTATCTCGCCGATGTCACCGTCAACGGTCATCCCGAAGCGAAGGATCGCCCGCGTCCATCGGAGGATGCCGCCAAGCCGGTCGTACCCTATGCGGACGGCGGCAAGATTGCCGATGGTACGAAGCAGCTTCTCGACCAACTCGGCCCGAAGAAATTCGGCGAATGGATGCGCGGGCAGAAGCAGGTGCTGCTGACCGATACGACGATGCGCGACGGTCACCAGTCGCTGCTCGCCACCCGCATGCGCACCTATGACATTGCCAAGATCGCTGGCACCTATGCGCATGCGCTGCCAAATCTCTTGTCGCTGGAATGTTGGGGTGGTGCGACCTTCGACGTCTCCATGCGCTTTCTGACCGAGGATCCATGGGAGCGTCTGGGGTTGATCCGCGAGGCGGCTCCCAACCTTCTGCTGCAGATGCTGTTGCGCGGCGCGAACGGCGTTGGCTACAAGAACTATCCTGACAATGTCGTGAAATATTTCGTTCGTCAGGCTGCCAAGGGCGGCATCGACCTTTTCCGCGTCTTCGACTGCCTGAACTGGGTAGAGAATATGCGCGTGTCGATGGATGCCGTCGCCGAGGAGAACAAGCTCTGCGAAGCGGCGATCTGCTACACCGGCGATATCCTCAATTCGGCGCGACCGAAGTATGACCTGAAATATTACACGGACCTTGCTATCGAACTCGAAAAGGCCGGCGCGCATATCATTGCGCTGAAGGACATGGCGGGCCTCCTGAAGCCGGCCGCGGCCAAGGTGCTGTTCAAGGCGCTGCGCGAAGCGACCAGCCTGCCGATCCACTTCCACACGCATGATACGTCGGGCATTGCCGCGGCCACGGTTCTTGCTGCCGTGGATGCCGGCGTCGATGCCGTCGATGCGGCGATGGATGCACTGTCAGGCAATACGTCGCAGCCCTGCCTCGGCTCCATCGTCGAGGCGCTACGTGGTTCCGAGCGCGATCCGGGCCTCGATCCGGAATGGATCCGCCGCATCTCCTTCTATTGGGAAGCGGTTCGCAATCAATATGCGGCCTTCGAGAGCGATCTCAAGGGTCCGGCTTCGGAAGTCTACCTGCACGAAATGCCGGGCGGCCAGTTCACCAACCTCAAGGAACAGGCCCGCTCGCTGGGGCTCGAGACCCGCTGGCACCAGGTGGCGCAGGCCTATGCCGACGCCAACCAGATGTTCGGCGATATCGTCAAGGTGACGCCGTCCTCCAAGGTCGTCGGCGATATGGCGTTGATGATGGTGAGCCAAGACCTGACGGTTGCCGATGTGGTCAGCGCTGAGAAGGAAGTCTCTTTCCCGGAATCGGTCGTCTCGATGCTGAAGGGTGATCTCGGCCAGCCTCCGTCAGGATGGCCGGAAGCGCTGCAGAAGAAGGCGTTGAAAGGCGAACAGCCCTATACGGTGCGCCCCGGCTCGCTGCTTGACGATGCCGACCTCGATGTGGAGCGCAAGGCGATCGAGACCAAGCTGGAGCGTGAGGTCAGCGACTTCGAGTTTGCCTCTTACCTGATGTATCCGAAGGTCTTCACGGATTTCGCATTGGCTGCGGACACTTATGGTCCGGTTTCGGTGCTGCCGACGCCCTCCTATTTCTACGGCCTCAAGGATGGCGACGAGCTGTTTGCCGATATCGAAAAGGGCAAGACGCTGGTCATCGTGAACCAGGCGATGAGCGGCACCGATAGCCAGGGCATGGTCACCGTCTTCTTCGAACTCAATGGTCAACCGCGCCGCATCAAGGTGCCGGATCGGGCGCACGGCGCTTCGGGGGCTGCGGCCCGCCGCAAGGCGGAAGCCGGCAATGCCGTCCATGTCGGGGCGCCGATGCCAGGCGTCATCTCGCGTGTCTTCATTGCACCTGGCCAGGTCGTCAGTGCCGGTGACGTACTCGTCTCCATCGAGGCGATGAAGATGGAAACGGCGCTGCATGCGGAGAAGGACGGCACGATCTCGGAAGTCCTGGTCAAGGCCGGCGACCAGATCGACGCCAAGGATCTGCTCGTCGTCTATGCCGGTTAAGAAGACGACGGACGATCGTTTCCGACATCACCCGATTGTGTACGATCGTGTCGTTAAAAAGCTGATTTTTCTATGAGTTAGCAGCCTTCTCGCCTTGCCGGGCGAGGAGGCTTTCTCATAAACTTCAGCTCCCATCACCGCCCCCAAAGACCAATCAGGGACCATCTCATGAGCAAGTTGAAGATTGCCGTCATCGTCGGCAGCACGCGTATTGGCCGTTTCGCTGAACATCCGGCCAAGTGGATCGCCGAACTCGTCGGCCAGCGTTCCGATCTCGAAGTCGAGGTTCTCGATCTTCTCGACTACCCGATGCATTTCTTCGGTGAAGCGCGCGCCACCACGACGGAAAGCGAAACCGCCGAGCGCTGGAAGAAGAAGCTGCGCCAATTCGACGGCTTCATCTTCACGGTCGCCGAATATAACCATGCTCCGACGGCTGTTCTGAAGAACGCGATCGATCTCGGCGAATTCATCCAGAAGCCGGTCGGCTTCGTCGGTTACGGTGGCGTCGGCGGCGCACGCGCCGTCGAGCAACTTCGTCTGGTCTTCGTCGAAATGAGTGCAGCTTCTGTCAGGACGGGAGTTCATATCGCGTTCAGCGAATATCTTGCCGTTCTGAAGGAAGGCAAGAGCCTCGGCGATTACGCGCATCTGAACGAAGCCGCCAAGAACCTGCTCGATCAGCTGACCTGGTGGGGCAATGCGCTGAAGGCAGCACGTGCCGTCGTCACGGCGGCCTGATCGGAATTTCCCGTATGCCGGGATGTTCGCATCCCGGCATTACCTCAAATATCGTAGGTATGAGCGGCGTTGATGGTGGAGATGAAGCGCTTCGTGCGCTCCTTCTCCGGCGTATTGAAGATCGCTCGGGCGCTCCCGGTTTCCACCACACTGCCGGCCTCCAGAAAAACCACGTCATTGGCGATCTTGGAGGCGAGGCGAAGATCATGAGTCGCCATGACCATGGTCGTGCCTTCGCGGGCGAGCTGGCCCAGCACATCGACCACTTCCGCAGAGAGTTCCGGATCAAGCGCAGACGTCGGCTCGTCACAGAGCAATACGCGCGGCGAAGGCGCAAGAGCGCGGGCGATCGCCACACGCTGCTGCTGGCCGCCGGAGAGCGTCGAGGGCCAGGCATCGGTCTTGTGCGCCATGCCGACCTTGGTCAGCAGTTCCATGGCGCGTTCGCGCGCCTTTTCCCTTGGCCATTTCAGGACCGTGACCAGACCTTCCATGACATTTTCGATCGCCGTCTTATGCGGGAAAAGCTGAAAGTTCTGGAAGACCATGCCGGTCTGGCGACGGATCTTCTGGATTGCCTGCCAGCCGACACGCTTGCCCGGCGTGAAAGAGAGCGTTTCTTCGCCGAGTCGGATCGTGCCTACGGTCGGGATCTCCAGGAGATTGATGCAACGGAGCAGGGTGCTCTTGCCGCCGCCGGAGGGGCCGACGAGGGCGGTGACGCTGCCTTCCGGAATGCGGATACTGATATCCTTCAAGATGACGGCGTCGCCGAAGCGCTTTTCGATATTGGAAAGCTCGATCATGCATTTGCCTCCAGCATTCCGCCATAACGGGCGAAGCGGCGCTCCAGCCGCTGCTGCAGCGTCGAGAGTACGGAGCTCAAGGCGAGATAGATCAGCGCCGCCTCGATATAAAGGATCAGCGGTTCGTAGGTGGTCGCGACGATGCGCTGCGCGGCTTGGAAAAGCTCGGGCACTGTGATGGCAGCTGCGAGCGAGGTATCCTTGACCAGTGAAATGAAGGTATTCGACAGCGGCGGTACTGCGACGCGGGCGGCCTGCGGCAGGATGGTGCGGCTCATGGCCTGACGCCAGCTCATGCCGATGGAATAGGCCGCTTCCCATTGACCCTTGGGCACAGAGGAGATGACGGCGCGGATGATTTCGGAGCTGTAGGCGCCGATATTCAGCGTGAAACCGATCAGCGCTGCCGGGAAGGCGTCGAGTAGGATGCCGATGCTCGGCAGGCCATAAAAGATCACGAAGAGCTGGACGAGCAGCGGCGTGCCGCGGATGACCCAGACATAGAAACGGGCGATGGCTGCAACAGGCTCGGGTCCGAAAAGGCGGGCGATCGCGGTGATCAGTCCCAGGATCAGGCCGAAGGCGAAGGAAAGCAGGGTCAAGGGAATGGTGAAGATCAGCCCCGCCCAGAGGAGCGAGGGAAGCGATTCCGCCATCAGTTGGAGCCAGTGCGGCAAGGGCGTGTCCTCAAGAAAAGACGCGTCCGGCGAGTGTTCGCCGGACGCTTTCTCATGCAGCTATAGATGATATGGCGGCAGCGCGAAACCGCCGGTGTCAGGACTTACTTCGAAACGTCCTGGCCGAAATACTTGTCGGCGATCTTCTTGTAGGTGCCGTCAGCCTTGATATCGGCGAGCGCCTTGTTGATCGCTTCGAGCAGTTCCGGCTCGCCCTTGCGGATGATGATGCCGGAATAGTCGGCATTTTCCTGCTGGGCGACGATCTTTACCGGAGCGTCCGGCTTGTGCTTCTTGAAGTCGAGGAAGGACAGGCTGTCGTTGATCGTTGCGTCGGCGCGCTTCGTCAGGACGAGCTGGATCGACTGGTCGAAGCCGTCGGTGCCGACGAGTTCGGCGCCTGCTTCCGTGGCGAGCTTGCCGAAGTTGCTGGTCAGCGACTGGGCGGATTTCTTGCCCTTGAGGTCAGCGAAGGTCTTGATGCTGTCGTCGCCGTCACGAACGATCAGAACGGCCTTCGACGCGATATAAGGTTCGGAGAAGTCGTACTTCTGCTTGCGCGCATCGGTGATCCCGACCTGGTTGATGACGGTGTCATAACGCTTGGCGTCGAGGCCGGCGATCAGGCCGTCCCATTTGCCTTCGACGAACTCCGCCTTGACGCCGAGCTTGGCGGCCACCGCTTCGCCGATCTCGACGTCGAAGCCCACGAGCTTGCCGCTTTCGTCATGATAGGTGAAAGGCGCATAGGTGCCTTCCGTGCCGATCTTGAAGACGCCTGCAGACTTAATGGCGCTGAGGTTTTCGCCGGCATGGGCGGGCAGCAGGGCTGCAGCCTGAATGAGGGCGGCGGCGACGACGGTTTTCAACCAGTTCATTGTTCTATCCATCCTTGGGAAGATTGTGTTCGGATGGTCGATACATCGCAGAAAATTGCGGCATCGAAAGCGTAGAAAACTGCAAATAAAAGCGGCAACTGCGAATATTTTTCTCAAGCTGCCGCTCCAACCACGAATCCGGCTGAAACCGGTATCAGGCCGTGGCCCGACGACGCAATCTTTCGCTGACGATGATGATCAAGCCCGCGCCAAGAATCATCACCGCACCGACGACGACATTCTGCGTGGGTATATCAGCCCAGATCAGATAGCCGAGGATGAAGGCCCAGACGAGCGATGTATATTCGAAGGGCGCGAGCACCGACACCGGAGCCTGACGCATGCCTTCAAAGAGGGCGAACTGGGCGCAGCCGGCGACGACACCGGTGCCGATGAGCAGGGCGAGTTGCGTTAGGGTTGGGGTCTGCCAGGTGTAGATCACGGCAATACCGGTCATGATGAGGAAGAAGACGTTGGAGACCGCAAGCTGGATGATAGTCTTCTCATGCAGCGAGGTCTTGCGCAGCAATACCATGGCGGAAGCCCAGAGCACGGCTGCCTGCAGCGCCAGATAAACAGGCCAGGAGATCGTGAGCCCGACCGGATTGCAGGCGATGAGCACGCCGACGAAGCCGACACCGACCGCAAGCCAACGGGCGGGGGTGACCTCTTCCTTCAAGATGAACCAGGCGAGCAAGGTGCCGACGACGGGTGCTGCGTAATAGAGCGTCGTGACCTCGGCGAGCTGCAGATGACTTGCGGCAGTGTAGTATGAAAGCCAGGCACAGAGCAGAAGGATGCTGCGGGCAATCATCGGCTTGATGATCGGCGAGGTGATCGCCTGATGCACAAGCTTGCTGCGGTCATAGGCGAGGCAGCCGAGAAGGATGGTGAGACTGCGGAAGAACAGGATCTGCCAGACGGGAATGCTCGCCGTCAAAACTTTGACGATCGCATCATGGAAAGTGAACGCCATATAGGCGGCGGTCGTGAGCAGAATGCCCAGGCTGACGGAGTTTTTCACGGGGATGTACCAGAGGCGGGCTATGCCGGCGGGAATCGGGAATGCCTGATCGATAGTCCCGCCCCCGGAGACGGTCAATATGCGAGATCTCGCCCTGATCGTGGAGCTTTGTTTCAGAGCGTCAGAAAACGTGTGATCGTGCATGTTGTGTGCACGGTCATCAGTGTTTATGCATGATTTCAGATTTTGAAGAGTTGATCCGGTATAAACATGCAAGATTTCCTGTTGCGGGAACGCCAGACTGTCATTTCCGAGCGGCTCAAGACGCATGGCCGCGTGCTGGCTGCGGAACTGGCAGTCGAATTCGGCGTCTCGGAGGATACGGTACGGCGCGATCTGCGCGAGATGGCGGCGGCGGGGCTCTGCGAGAGGGTATATGGCGGAGCGTTGCCGATTTCGCCGGCGCACGGAAGCCTGACCCAGCGCACGAGCTTTGCTGCCGAACGGAAACAGGCGCTGGCCCGCGCCGCGGCAGAGGAAATCGTCGCAGGTACGACGGTATTCTTCGATGCCGGCAGCACCAATCTGGCGATTGCCAACGCTTTACCGGCCGATCTTGCGCTGACGGCAGCAACCAATGCTCCGGCAATTGCTGCGGCGTTGATTGAAAAGCCCGGTGTCAACGTGATCCTGATCGGCGGTCTGGTCGACCGCCAGACCGGCGGATCGCTTGGCGCAAAGGCCTTGCGCGACATGGAGCAGCTTTCGCCTGACCTTTGCATCCTTGGCGCCTGCGGCGTCGATATCGAGGCGGGACTGACGACTTTCGGCTTCGAGGATGCGGAGTTCAAGAGGTTCGCCACATCCAGGAGCAAGCGGGTCATGGTCGCTGCGACATCGGAAAAATTCGGTACGGCTGCACCACACAGCGTTCTGCCGGTCGCGCATTGCGAATGCCTCATCGTCGAGCACGATGCGGATGCCGCCATGCTCGAACAATACCGTGCACGCGGGTGCCGGACGATCATTGCGGACAAGACGGCTTGAGACCGTTCCGCCTTTTACGGGGATCGGGCAAGCAAGCCTGATCAAGAGGAAAGACAAGGAAATGGATAATAATGTGAGTGCAGCACCGCGGGTACGGAGCGGCTTCATTACCAGGAGCAGAACGGCCGTCTCGCTGCTTTTTCTCATGAATGGTTTCGTCGTCGGCTCCTGGGCGCCGAAGATTCCTGACTTTGCCGAGCGGCTGGGACTGACCAAGTTCGAGCTTGGGCTGATGATCCTCGTCTTTGGTTTTGGCTCGCTGGTCATGATGCCAATCGCCGGCGCGCAGATTGCCAAGCATGGTTCACGCGTTGTCGTGCGGGTGCTCGCCGTTTGTTTGCTGCCAATGCTTCTGGCACTGACGCTGGCTCCCAACGTCATCACAGGGGCGATCTCGCTCTTTCTGTTCGGCGGTTTCATGGGCGCGATGGATGTGGCAATGAATGCCAATGCCGTGGCGGTGGAAAAATCCATGCGCCGCGCGATCATGTCATCCTGCCATGCGTTCTGGAGCCTTGGCGGTCTGATCGGCTCCGGCCTCGGCGGCCTGGTGATCTCCAGGCTCGGCATTCTCGGCCACGCGGAACTGGCGACCGTGCTGGCCGCTATCTTCCTTGCCGCCGCCTGGCCGATGGTCCTGGCCGATCCGCCGCATCCCGATACCAAGAAGGAGAAGACGAAGCTGCCGATGGTGCCGCTGCCGTGGCTGCTCGGTCTGATGGCGCTGTTCTGCATGGTGCCGGAAGGAGCGATCCTAGACTGGGGTGCGCTTTATCTCAGGCAGGAAATGGGCGCGTCGGTCGCCCTCTCCGGCCTCGGCTTTGCGGCCTTCTCGGCAGCCATGGCGATCATGCGCTTTGCCGGCGATCTGGTCCGCGATCGTCTCGGCGGGGTCAAGACGCTGCGCATCTGCACGCTGTTTGCCATCGTCGGCTTGCTGCTTACGAGCCTTGCGCCGAATGCCGAAATTGCCATCATCGGCTTCGCGCTTTGCGGTATTGGTATTTCGAACATGGTGCCCATCGCCTTTTCGGCTGCGGGCAATATCCCCGGCCTGAAGCCTGGCATCGGCATCTCCGTCGTCACGACCCTGGGCTATTCCGGCATGCTGGTGGCGCCTTCGGTGATCGGCTTCGTGGCCGAGCATGTGGGCTTTGCTGCCGTCTTTATGGCGCTGCCCGTGCTGCTGCTCGTGGTTCTCGCATTCTCCAGGCTCGCGCAATATGCCGACGGGGTCTCGGGCGGCGGCCACTGAGCCGCCTCCAAACAAAAGTGATATACGGGGCGGTTGACAAGCTCGCGGGCTTGATCCACCTGAAAGGCTCTGTTTTCCGGGTGTAAGAGCTCTTTATGTCTGCTTTCGATTTCGATCCGAAACCGCGCCGCGCTTCCGTTGCCGTCGATGTCGGCGGTGTCATCGTCGGCGGCGGTGCGCCGGTCGTCGTGCAATCCATGACCAACACCGATACGGCGGATGTGGATTCCACGGTTGCGCAGGTGGCTGCACTCCATCGCGCCGGTTCGGAGCTGGTACGCATCACTGTTGACCGCGACGAAAGTGCTGCCGCCGTGCCGAAGATCCGCGAGCGGCTGCTGCGCCTCGGCATGGATGTGCCACTGATCGGCGATTTCCACTATATCGGTCACAAGCTGCTTGCCGATCATCCGGCCTGCGCCGAAGCGCTGGCGAAATATCGCATCAATCCCGGCAATGTCGGCTTCAAGGACAAGAAGGACAAGCAGTTCGCCGAAATCATCGAGATGGCGATCCGGTATAACAAACCGGTGCGCATCGGTGTCAACTGGGGTTCGCTGGACCAGGAACTGCTGACGCAGTTGATGGACAAGAACCAGGCCGAGGGATCGCCACTTTCGGCCCGGCAGGTGACGCACGAGGCAATTGTGCAGTCGGCGCTACTGTCTGCTCAGCTCGCCGAAGAGATCGGTCTGCCGCGCAACCGCATCATCCTGTCGGCCAAGGTCAGCCAGGTTCAGGATCTGATCGCCGTCAATTCCATGCTCGCCGAGCGCTCCAACCATGCGCTGCATCTCGGTCTGACCGAAGCCGGCATGGGCACCAAGGGCATCGTCGCCTCTTCTGCTGCCATGGGTTATGTGCTGCAGAACGGCATTGGCGATACAATCCGCATTTCGCTGACGCCGGAGCCGAATGGTGACCGCACCCGCGAGGTGCAAGTGGCGCAGGAACTGCTGCAGGTCATGGGTTTCCGCCAGTTTGTGCCCGTCGTCGCGGCCTGTCCCGGCTGTGGGCGCACGACCTCGACGGTATTCCAGGAGCTCGCGCAGAACATCCAGAACGACATCCGCAAGAACATGCCAATCTGGCGTGAGAAATATCCGGGTGTGGAAGCGCTCAATGTCGCCGTCATGGGCTGTATCGTCAATGGACCGGGCGAAAGCAAACATGCCGATATCGGCATTTCGCTTCCGGGCACCGGCGAGACGCCGGCTGCCCCCGTCTTCATCGACGGCAAGAAAGCCCTGACGCTGCGCGGTCCAAATATCGCCTCGGATTTCGAGGCGCTTGTCATCGACTATATCGAGAAGCGTTTCGGCCAGAAGACGGCAGCGGAGTAATCACTCCGCTTTTCGATGATCTCCTGCAGCAGGGCTGGATGGTACCGCCCTTCCACTGTCTCAGTTCTTGCGTTCGGCCACGAACAGAGCCGTAGCGATCAGCACTGCGGCGCGTTCACCATAGGGGGCGAGCAGCTCTTCCGCGTCCTCTACATGCTGGCGCAGCCGCTTCTCCGCCCATTCCATGCCGTGAAGCGCCACCAGCGTTCCCTTGCCGCGGGCGGCATCCTTGCCGGTCGCCTTGCCCATCGTCTTGATATCGGAGATCAGGTCGAGAATATCATCGGCAAGCTGGAAGGCGAGGCCGATCTTTTCGCCGAAGCGGCGCAGGCGCTGCCGGTCTTCGGCAGACGCGCCGGCAATGATGGCGCCGGCCTCACAGGCGAAGCGGATCAGTGCACCCGTCTTCATCGCCTGCAGGCGAATGATGCCGGCTTCATCAGGCGCCTGCTTTTCCGCTGCAAGATCAAGGGCCTGTCCGCCGGCCATGCCTCCGAGGCCCGCGGCGCGGGCGATCGCCAGAACAAGTTCCGTCTTGCTGCGGTCTGGCAGGTCGGTTTCCGGCGCAGCGATGATGTCGAAGGCGTAGGTCAGCAGGCTGTCGCCGGCCAGAATGGCGGTCGCTTCGTCGAATTTGATGTGTGCAGTCGGCTTGCCGCGGCGCAGGTCGTCGTCGTCCATCGCCGGCAGATCGTCGTGAACGAGCGAATAGCAATGGATGCATTCGAGTGCCGCGCCGACGCGAAGTGCTGCCTGCCTGTTGCCGCCGAGAAGTGCTGCGCTTTCCACGACAAGGAAGGGGCGCAGGCGTTTGCCGCCATTCAGGACGGCGTAGTGCATGGCGCTTCGCAAGAGGTCGGGACGGGCGATCTCGTCGGACAGCACGGCAGGAGAGAGCAGGAGATCGAGCAGCGCCTCGATCTCCGCGGCGCTGTTTTTCAACCGTGTCTCGAATGTTTCCCGCTTAGCGTCCATGCGCGCTCTTTGGCACGGCAGAACGGCTGCTGGCAACGGAATTGTCGATCACCGCGTCAAGATTTCCGCTGCACTCTGGCAATGACGGTTTTCAGGCGGTATGACAACGACGAGGGCGAAATCGGACTGGGACATTGGATATAGCGCCGCAGACAGAGGAGAGCGTCGATGCGCCGGTTCGCCGGCGCTGGGTTGGAGACCGCCAGGTGCTGAAGCGCATTGTTCTTGCCGTTCTGGCGGTGCTGCTTTTTCCCTACGTGCTGATCCTTCTCTATCTGCTGCCCTTCATCCATCCTGTTTCGACGCTGATGCTGCGCGATCTCGTGCTTTTGCGCGGTTATGACCGGCGATGGGTGTCGATTGACGATGTTGCGCCTGTGCTCGTGCAATCGGTGATGATGTCGGAAGACGGACAGTATTGCTTCCACGGCGGTGTCGATTGGGGTGAGATGCGTATGCTGGTCGAAGATACGCTGAAGGGCCAGGAAACGCGTGGCGGCAGCACGATCCCCATGCAGACGGCGAAGAACCTCTTCCTCTGGAACAGCCGCTCCTTCATCCGCAAGGGATTGGAACTGCCGCTGGCTGTTGGTTCCGACTTCGTCTGGTCGAAGCGGCGGCTGATGGAGATCTATCTCAATATCGCCGAATGGGGGCCAGGCATTTATGGTATCGAGGCAGCTGCGCAATATCACTTCAAGGTGCCTGCCTCGAAGCTTACGCGCCGCCAGGCATCGTTGCTTGCGGTTTCGCTGCCGAACCCGATCGACCGCAACGCCGGAAAACCCGGGCGAGGGCTGCGCCGGCTTGCAGGGCTCATCGAACGGCGGGCGCTAGGCTCGGGCGATTACATCAAGTGCATCTATGATTGAATCAGAACTTGTCGTTGGAAGCGGCAAGCGTCATCTGACATTCTTGATCCTGCCATATGGGCGAATGCATCAGCAATCAAAGCCCCGAGTCGCCCATGACGTCAACGACACTTTCGCCCGAGCTTCTCCAATATTCGAAGACCCATAATCCCGTTCCACCAGCGCATCTCGGTACCCGCTACCGCAAAGTCGGCGGTTTCCTGCCCGAGCCTGGCAACACGATCGTCTGCCATCCGGTCAAGGGAGCAGAAACACAGGAGGTGCTGATCGAGGCGCGCGAGAAATATCTGGCGATGCCGGAAGCGCCGCAGTTCCTCTTTACGCCGATCACCAGCATCCATATGACGCTTTTTGAGGGTGTTATCGAAGGTCGCCGCAAACAGAATTATTGGCCGGACGATATCCCCCTGGAAACGCCGATTGACGACATGACTGAGCTCATGGGAGCGCGGCTCGAAGGTTTCTCGATGTCCGAGCCTTTCAAGGTGGCGATCGTCAACGCTCGGCCGTCCGGCCTGCTTGTCGAAGGCGCGACCGAAGGCGATCGCAAGGTGATGCGTGCCTGGCGCGATGCGCTGGCTGATCTCCTGGGCTATCGTCAGCCGAACCATGACGACTACAAGTTCCACATGACCTTCACCTATGCGATCGAGCGGCTGGAAGACGAGGCGCTGCCGCGCTGGCAGGCGATGCTTGACGAGGTGACAGAGGATATCCGCAGCAAGGCGCCGGTACTGGAACTCAACCCGCCGGCCTTCTGCGTGTTCGAGGATATGAACCACTTCCACGAACTGCTGATCTTCGATTTCGAACCTTGACAGGAACGCACCATGGACAAGCTGACGCTCTATATCGCCAACAAGAACTACTCTTCCTGGTCCTTCCGGCCGTGGATGGCGCTGACGGGCGTCGGCATCGATTTCGAAGAGGTGTTGATCCCCTTCGACTATCCAAACGGCAATCCCAATATCAAGGCGGTCTCGCCGAGCGGTCATGTGCCCCTGCTGCAGCACGGTGCGCTGAAGATCTGGGAATCCTTCGCGATCATCGAATATGTAGCCGAGCTTTACCCCGATGCCGGGTTGCTGCCGAAGGGTCGCGCCGAGCGGGCGCTTGCCCGTGCGGTCTCCATGGAGATGATGTCGAGCTTCCGGGCGCTGCGCAGCGCCTGCCCGATGAATATTCGCCGCCCGAAGGGCAAGATCGCGCTGCCTGACGGCGTCTCGGCCGATATCAGTCGCATCGAGACAATCTGGCGCGACCTGCTGCAGAAATCCGGTGGACCGTTCCTCTTCGGTGCATTCAGCGGAGCGGATGCGATGTTTGGGCCCGTCGTCAATCGCTTCGATATCTATGATCTCGTCAGCAGCGCCGATATACTGGCTTACATGAGTGCCATGAAGGCGCATCCGGCCTGGCGGAAGTGGGAAGAAGCAGCCCGCGCCGAGCCGTGGATCGTGCCGGAAGACGAAGTCTGAGCGGAGAATCTGAGGCATCGCAAAAAATACATATGGGGACTGGTCAAGGCCGCCCCTTGCATGTATAAGCGCGCAAAATTCCGAAATCGCGACATGTCCGTTTCGGCCGCCAGTCTGGCCGTGGGAATGTTTTGCCCGCAAGTGGAGTAAGAGAAATGGCTGTACCGAAGAGAAAAACGAGCCCGTCCAAGCGCGGCATGCGCCGTTCGGCTGATGCGCTGAAGTCTCCGACCTATGTCGAAGACAAGAATTCCGGCGAACTGCGCCGCCCGCACCATATCGATCTGAAGACCGGTATGTACCGTGGTCGCCAGGTTCTGACGCCGAAGGAAAACGCATAATTCTTTATGCGGCTTGTCCGATGAAAGTTTTGAAGGCCGGCTCGACGCCGGCCTTTTCTTTTCAAGATATTATAATCTTCGGTGCCTTGAAGTGAGACGGTGATGTCAGGCAGTATTCCCTAGAGATCAGGGAGATGTTTCTGCATGATTACCGCAATGCCGCTGATGGTTATTCCATTTATTCTTTACAATCTGGCGATGCTGGGCCTGATGGGCGGCGGCGGAATTCCCTCGCTCCAGCACGACGTGATCGTGCTGTCGATGCTTTCGGGTGCAATCTGGAGCATGGCGCTCGGCGATCTCTTCATCGTCGTGGCGCTCGTCGTACTCTTCTTCGAGATCCTGAAGGCAACCCGGAACGCTTCCGGCAACCTCATCAACCACATGCTGTCGATGCTGGTCTTCATCGCCTTCCTGGTCGAGTTTCTTCTCGTCCAGGATGCGGCGACCCAGGTCTTCTTCATCCTGATGACCATTGCGCTGATCGACGTGATCGGCGGCTTTGCGGTGTCGATCCGCAGCGCCGGCCGGGACGTTTCAATCGGCCTATAGGTTGTCGAGCTTGTTCTGCAGCGCTCGTAGCTGTTCCTTCAACTCGTCGATGTCCTTCGCCTCTGCCTTGCGGCTTTCCTTGGGCGGCGGCGTCATGAAGGGCGAGAACATCTGCATGGCCTGCTGGAACATCTCGGTATTCCGGCGGACCTGCTCCTCGACCATCTGCATGGGAAGTTGCAGGTTCTTGCCGAGCGGCGTTTCACCGAAGGCACGGTTCACCTGCTCACGGATCTGCGACTGCTGTTCCGTGAAGGCGCGCATGGAATGTTCCAGGAAGCTCGGAACGACCATCTGCATCTGGTCGCCATAGTAGGTGATCAGCTGACGCAGGAAGGAGATCGGAAGCAGCGTGTTACCGGTCTTCGATTCCTGCTCGAAAATAATCTGGGTCAGTACCGAATGCGTGATGTCGTCACCGCTTTTGGCGTCCTGAACGACAAAATCCTCCCCCTTCTTCACCATCTCCGCCAGGTCTTCCAGTGTCACATAGGTGCTGGTGCCTGTATTATAGAGGCGTCGATTGGCATATTTCTTGATTACGATCTGACCCTCAGTCTTCGCCATATCAGTCTCCCGAACCCCGTCTGATTGTATGGATACTCCTCCACCAGAGACTGTAGACGCAAAAGAAGGGCGGTGACAATCTCTTTGTGCGATGCGGCAAGCCCTTTCCCTGTACGGATAAATCCATTCGAGGGCGCTGCAGCAAATAGTGGAATAGTCTTGGCATTTGACTTGCGCCTGCAGCTTTGTCAGTTTCCACTTATATGTGTGACGAGAAACGAGGAAACCACCCCATGAGCAGTTCATCCGTCGTCATCGCCAGCGCAGCGCGTACCGCTGTCGGTTCCTTTAACGGTGCTTTCGGCACAATTC
>NZ_AJWE01000146.1:0-2535 GCF_000281145.1 Rhizobium sp. CF142
TGTCAAAGCTGAATAGGGCTGCGACGTTGTCAGCCAGTTAGAAACGCGACACCGGCTCTGCCGGTCAGCCCCCGATCCGACCGGCAGGGCCGGGTTGAGAGGGCGGAGCGGGGGCGGATGAGACGCACCCCTTCGGCTTTAGCTTTCTCAGTAGCAATTGTTCCGTCGCCGGCTGATACTCGTTTACACCGCATGGGGCGGGTAGGGATTAAAGCCGCACGATGCTTCCGGAAATCAAGTTGCAGGGTGACGTCGATGTCGCCGCGCTGTCACCACTTGTTCGCGGCATGCTTCTTGCGGTTGCCTATGCTGACGGTGAGGGTGGCATAGGATTAACCACGACCGGCGCCATGAACCGCAAGTTCGTGCATTGGGCCGCTGTGAACTTCCTCTGGCCCGACTTCACAGCCAAAGACCTCTACAGCATGAACAAGGTGCTCAATGAAAGCGACATGCCGCCGCTATGGGTGGTGCGCGACATGGCCCGTCATCTGAAGCTGCTTCGCCGGAAAAAGGATGTGCTGCTGCCAACCAGACGCGGCCGCGAGTTTCTGGTGAACCCGCAAGCCTTCTTCGATCTGGTCGCCACGGATTATCTCTATTCCTATGTCCACGCCACCGAGCGCAAAGAGCAGGTGCAAGCGCGGTTGCGCTGGTGGCGCATGTTCCTCAATCTTCTCAATATCAAGGCCAGAGAAGGTTGCACGCCAATGGATGTTGCTAAGATCCTCTATCCAGACCTGGCGCCTCTTTCGGAAACCGAAATGACCCTAGAAGCCTGGGAGTTAAAGTCCGATCTCCAGTATGGCGTCTTACGGCGCTTGTGCTGGCTCGGCTTGCTCTATGAAGCAAGAGAGGGGCTCACACTCTTCCAGGACGGATCCTTCCACAAGACGCCGCTTTGGTCCGCCTGCCTGCAATTGGAATCGGATACGCAGAGCGACATCGGCGTGCACTGACGATTTTTATTCCGCCGCTGGCTGCCTCAATAACGCTTTCTCTCGCCGTGCAATCACCGCCGGGTCGTTCATGAAATCCGTCCTCGGCCCTGGCTTGCGACCCCGCTTTTGATAGCCATTACCCTTGCTGCCGTCGCGAATACCGAACATATGATCCGTCTGTCCAGTGCGTCGGGGACCGCTCTTGCTGCGCTGCTGGTCTCTGCCGGCCTGTAGCTCGGCGACAACAGACAGCATGTCGTCCAGCCGCTTATTGTCGACGACCTCGGCACGATGCACCGAGCGTAACGTATCGAAAGTTCTGTAGGGTAGGGCAAAGCTCTCGTGCATGATCTCGAGCCGCCCGTCCGGATAGTCGCAAACGATCACCTTTTGGCCGGCCAACGGTCTGGAAATCTCAGTCGGATCGAGAATGAACAGCACCTTGTCGTAACGCAGTGTCAGGGACTGCGACAGGGTACGGACTTCCTTGCGACACATGGCGCCATCGAGGTTCTCATGATCGGCCAGCGGCCGGTGCATGTCCTTCGGATTGCGTGCTGGCTTGCCGAAACGCGCGTTGAAATCCGCAATGAACTCAGGTGCATAGGCATTAGCATCCTCGATTGTGTCGATACCGCGAAGCCGCATCTCCTTCACCAGCCGATCCTGCAGCGTCTGGTTGGCGCGTTCCACTCGGCCCTTGGCCTGCGGGGTGTTGGCGCAAATGATATCGATGTTCAGCTCATAGAGCGCCCGACCGAACTGTGTCAGGCCGCTCGTGCGGTCTTTCTCGGACGCATGGGTCGAACGAAAAACACCGTGCTTGTCGCTGTAGAAGGCCAGCGGCTTGCCCCATTGCTGCAGATAGGCCTTCGTCGCATGCAGATAGTCGAACGTGTTCTCCGAGCCAGCAAAGCGAAGATGTAAGAGCTTGCCGGTGGCATCGTCGATATAGACGAGCAGGGCGCATTTGGGACCGCGGTTCTCGAACCACCAGTGATGCGACCCGTCGATCTGCACCAGTTCGCCAAAGCAGTCACGTCGACCGCGTGGCTGGAAAACCCGCTTCTTGCGTTCCCGGCGAGAAACCCAGATGCCAGCCTCGGTCATCCATTGCCGCAGCGTCTCCTTGGCCACTGATATCCGATGCAGCTCGATCAGCTTCTCGCGCGCCAGTGTCGGACCGAAATCCAGATAACGTTCGCGGATCAGATCCAGCGCCGCATTGCGAAACTCCTCGCTATGGCGCCGATTGCTCGGCCGTGATCGCTTCTTGGAAACAAGGCCAGCTGGACCATCCAGATCATAGGCCTGTAGCAGCCGATGCACCTGACTTCGACTGAGGTCGAGCAGTGCGGCAGCCTGGACAACACTCAGGCGTTCGTCACGGATCTTCTGGATGACTTCGAGGCGATGCAACTCTTTCTGCGACATGGTGATCAAACAGGACATGACGACTCCGACCGCTCATGGTCTCGACCAGGCTGAAGGTCGTCATCCTCGCTCCCAACGTTGGCATTGACCAGAACGTCGAGAGGCGAGACTGTCGCATCTCTAACTGGCCCAACTGTCGCATTACTAAATAGCCGCTACA
>NZ_AJWE01000147.1:0-2343 GCF_000281145.1 Rhizobium sp. CF142
CACCCATCCCTTCGGCGGCGCCTTGAACCGGTCAATCGGCTGGAGCGCCCGAAGTCGTTCATCGAGCCGAAGGCGTCCCCTTTTTCGACTGTCGCTCTTCATCCTGAGCGGCGCGGCCGCTTTGTCAAAACATAAGTTGCCGACGAAAACGGTGCGATGTCGCGGAGGAATTCCTGGTGTTGTCGCGCCTGTTGGCCACGTCGGTCACGCCAGCGGAATTCAAGCCATACCAAAATGGAGGATTCCGGGTCCCGTCGCTTCGGATAGGTTCTGGGCTTCGAGTCCGGAAACCGATAGGGTCCAATGATCAGGACGGATGCTTCAAACTCGTTTGGAAAATCAAAAATGGTTCGACCGGTCCGTGCAATCATCATTGTAGTGCTCGTGTTGCTTGTCGCCTTTGCATCGGCCTGGTCGTCGCTCGCGCTTTGGTACCGCTTGCCGTTGCCCGAGGTCGGCAGGCAAGCCAGCGCCATCTTGTTCGGGCTATTTGGCGTCTGGATCATCGTGGCTCTCTTTGGCAGAAGGCGCTTTCGTGCAGTCCTCGCGTTTGCGTCCGCGTTCGTCCTTGTCCTCGTCTGGTGGAGCGCGATCAAACCGCCGGCAAATGGCGCGTGGGCTCCGGACGTCGCTCGTCAAGTCACCGGCGAATTCGACGGTGATCTGTTGACGCTGACAAATGTCCGCGATTTCCAGTGGCGCAGCGCCACCGACTTTACGGAACGATGGACGACGCGCAGTTACGACCTGAACAAGCTGAAGAGCGTCGACATGTTCATGTCGTATTGGTCAGGTCCGACCATCGCGCATGTCATCATGAGCTTCGGCTTCGACGACGGCCGCTATCTGGCGTGGTCTATCGAAGTGCGTCGCCTTTCTGGAGGTTCGTTCTCACCGCTGGCAGACCTCTTCAAAAACAGTCCTCTGGTCATCCTCGCCGCAGACGAAAGGGATGTTATCGGCCTCCGCTCCAATTTTCGCGGCGAGGACGTCCAGATCTACCATCTGAGGGCGACGCCGGCGGCTGCGAGACTTCTTCTGCGCGAGTATGTCTCCGACGCAAACGCACTCGCGGCCACGCCCGTCTTCTACAATTCGCTGACGACCAACTGCACGACGACCATCGTCAAGATGATGCGCGTCGCAGGCGACACCGTGCCGACGGACTGGCGCCTCGTCGTCAACGGATACCTGCCGGAATACGCCTATGACCGGGGCGCGCTGGATACCTCGATTCCCCTGTCGCAACTGCGGTCGGTCGCACACATCGCTGCAAGGGCGCACGACGACGGTGTTTCGCCGAATTTCTCGCGGGCCATTCGCGTCGGTGTCCCGTCACCGCAGGATGCGTTGTGAATCTTCGCCGAAGCGTTTGAGCAAGTAAAACGGCTAGGCGGGCAACACAATGCCTCCGGGGACTAGATTGGCCCCCGCCGGGCTTTTCGTATTCGGCTCAGCACCACGGGCGTTCTTATCGCACGGCGTGGATACCCCGGTGGTGGTTTGCCTTGCGTGGAAGTCCAGCGGATCGCATATAGACCTAGCAACCTGATGCAAACATCGCGGCTTGGCTGTGATCGGCGGTTAGAATCCATTCAAGGGCGGTCATCGGTGGAACGTGCCGTCTCGAAGAAACGAAAGGGCTTGCGCCCACATGACTTTGTTCGATGGAATGAATGTGTGATTGGCCGCGATTGCGATATGGTCGGCAGCTCCGGCAAGTCGCGTGCTTTCGACAGTTACCTTACCGTCGTTGGTGATTTGATAGCCAATGATCCATGATGAGACGGGATCGATGGTTCGGGTTCCGGCGATGATGCCCAGTTCGAAATCCACCGGACTGAATATATGGGCGAACGTGCTCTGATCGGTGACGAGCTGCTGGCCGGCAGGGCCGAAAGCTGTTTTATACAGCGGCACCTTCTTCAAGAAATCTGCGACCTGACTGCCATTATTTGGAGTGCCGATCATCACCACCCGCCCGAGATTTGATGGCCGATAGTTCTTCAACATGGCCCTGATGACCAACCCACCCATGGAATGTCCGACCAGGTGAAGACGGCCTTCTCCGTTGCTCTCAGCCGCATCTTCTACCTCCTCAGCAACGATCTCCGCCAGCCGTTCGATGGGGTAGCGGGTCGAAGGGTAGTCAACGTTGCGCGTCATGTAGCCCTGGGCCTGCAGGTAGTTTTCAAATTTGCGCATGGAAGCGCTGGTCCTCCTGATGCCGTGGAGAAGAACAACGGTATCGGTCATGTCAAATGCCGTCTCTCGGTCAAAAGGAAATCAGGGGTTTCCGGGAAGCCGGATCTGCTTCGTGGCTGGCGTGAACTCGTGGTTGGC
>NZ_AJWE01000148.1:0-905 GCF_000281145.1 Rhizobium sp. CF142
GTCGCCACATAGGCACCGGTTGTGTGATAGGAGGCGACATAGTTGGTGTTGGCGGCAATCGTGACAGGTGTTGCAAAGTTCACCGTCTGCCAACCGCTCGCCGTGGTGTTGGTGAAGGTGGCGGTTGCAAGTTTGGTGCCTGTCGTGGTCCACAGGTCGACGACATTCTGTCCGTTGTCATTGGCGCTGCGATAGAACTTGATGCCGGTAATGTCACCGGCAACGTTCGCCTGGAACTTGACGCCGAGCTCGAGCTGCTGACCATCGTTGAGGTTCGTCTGGGTTGGCATGCTGGAAGCGGAAAACAGGCTATAAGTCGTTGGCGCTGTCGATACGGCGATGTTGAAGCTCTCGTTGGCCGAGAGGCCGCCGAGGTCGGTCGCCGTCACCTTGACGCCGTAGGTGCCTGATGTCGTCGGCGTGCCGGAGAATGTCCGCGTCGTGGCGTTGAAGGCCAGCCAGGCGGGAAGCGCCGTGCCGTCGGCGGCCGTTGCCGTATAGGTCAGCGTCTCGCCGCTGTCGACATCGGTGAAGGTCGTGGTCGGCAGCACGAAGGAGAAGGCGGAGCCGACGGTGGCATTCTGGGTCGCCGTCTGGACGGCCAGCACCGGTGCGTCGTTGGCACCATGGATGGTGATGGTCAGGTTTGCCGTGGCGGTGGCACCAGCGGTATCCCGCATCGTGTAGCTGAAGACATCGCTCAGCGTATTGGTCGACTGGCGCAGAGCCTGGACGGCGGCATTGGTCTCGTTGACGGCATAGCTATAGACGCCCGATGCGCTGAGCACGAGACTGCCATAGGTGCCGTTCAGTGCCGTGCCGAGCGTGCCGGTCGTGGAGCCGAAGACCACGGCCGTAACCGTCTTGGTGTCACCGGCATCCGGATCGGTGTCGTTGGTCAGCAC
>NZ_AJWE01000149.1:0-794 GCF_000281145.1 Rhizobium sp. CF142
GCGGAAGAGCGACAGGATGTTCTGCGAAGAGGAGTTGGCGATCGAGAGAGACTGGATCGCGAGCTGCTGCTGCGTCTGGAGAGCAGAGAGCTTGGAGGACTCTTCTTCCATGTTGGCGTCGACCAGGCGGCCGATACCGGAGTCGAGCGACTTGCTGAGCGCGTTGACGAAGTCGTCCTGCATGTTGATGCGGGTGGAGATCGAACCGAGCTTTGCACCGGCAGAGGTCATGGCCTTCAGGGCGTTTTCGACGTTGGTCAGAGCTTGACCGAGGTCACCGATGGTCATGCTGGTGATGTCGAGCGAGTAGACCGAGCCGGCCGAACCGTTGGAGGTACCAAGGATACCCGTGGAGGTTTCGACCTGGCCGCCGCTCATGCCGAAGAGAACGTTGCCGGCCGAGCTGTTGTCCAAGACGTAATCGGTCATCTTGACGGATACGCCGTTCGAACCGTCACGAACGAAGGAAGACACAACGCTCTTCGTGCCGTTGGCGCCTGCAACCCAGTTTTCACCGGAGAAGGAAGCCGACTGAGCGATGCTTACCAGCTGGTCCTGCAGCTGGTCGATTTCTTCCTGAACCTTCTTCTTGTCGACGCCGTTTTCGGTAGCGGCAACGATCTTTGCCTTGATTTCGCCGACGACGTCGATAGCGCTGTCCATGGCGGTGTAGGCAGTGTCAACCTTGGCAGCGCCGAGGCCGAGAGCGTCGGAAACAGCGCCGAGAGCCTTGTTGTCCGAACGCATGGTCGTTGCGATCGACCAGTAAGCAGCGTTGTCGGAAGCCTTGCCGA
>NZ_AJWE01000150.1:0-435 GCF_000281145.1 Rhizobium sp. CF142
CGAAGGCTTTGATGTGGCTTTGACACTGACCGACACCCTTGATCATCTGCCGGCCAGCAAGCGGCGCGAACTTGCCCGCGTACTGGAGATCATCTTTCTCGAGGTCGAGCAGTTTCGGTCAACCAAGCAGTCGGCAAAGAAAGCCAATGGCAAGATCCTCAAGGTCATCCTATACGGCTCTTACGCCCGCGGCGACTGGGTGGAAGACCGGCTGAGTGGTTATCGCTCGGATTATGATCTGCTGATCGTCGTCAATTCGGAGAGCTTCGCTCAGGAACAGGAACTTTGGCTTTCGCTCGATGAACGGTTCCTGCAGGAACAGATTGCCCACCGGATCGAAACACCGGTCATTCCGATCGTCCACAGCCTGCATGACGTCAACGACCAATTGTCGCGCGGCCGGCCGTTCTTCATCGACATCGCAAGGGATGGCAA